>DAOWMC010000181.1 GCA_030643285.1 Methanobacteriota archaeon
ATTTGATATTGCTTTTACCGAAACATCTCCCGCATGTTTTCCGGACTTCATTGCATTTGCAATACCTCCGCCTGTGATCGGATCCGAATATCTTGCCGCATCTCCAATCAGTATCAATCCGTTTTCAACTGTCTTTTCCATAGGAGCGCAAACAGGAACCCCTCCAAAGACCATCTCCAATATCTGAGCCTTTGGATATCTCTTGATAAACTGGTTCAGGTAATCGTAAACACGTGTTTTCCCGGACCTGTCGCCTGCGATTCCAAGGCCAACATTTGCCCGATCATCGCCCTTTGGAAATAACCATGCATAACCACCGGGGGCAATTTCGTTTCCCAGATAAAACTCGTTATACTCCTGATCCAGATCTATATTTGTCATCAGAAACTGAACACAGGTCTCTATATCTGCTAACTTGAGGGATGTATCAATCCCAGCCCATCTACCTACCTTTGATTCAACACCATCAGCCCCAATAACAATATCGGATCGTATATCTTGCTTTTTTCCCATGTGTCTTATGGTGGCGCCTTTTATAAATCCATCGGACCTCAATAGACCGGTTGCTGATGTTTTTACCATCACCTCCGCACCTGCTTTTGCTGCACGGTGGGCAAGTACCCGATCAAATATCTTTCGCTCTAAAACATAACCAACCTCACCACCGGCCATCTCTTCGGACATTACAACACATGTCCCGTCAGGAGAATAAATATTCGCACCTTTGGCTTCAGCACATATCCATTTTTTATCCGGTTTTATAAATTTTTCCAGGCTCTTTTTGCCCACACCTTCGGCGCATCTCACAGGAACCCCTATCTCCTGTCTCTTTTCTATCATAAGGACATCCAGACCCTGCTCGGCAGACGTCTTGGCACATATGGAACCTGCCGGACCACCACCAACAATTATCATATCATATTTGCTTTTCATTCTTATTTCCTTTTGGTTGTTGAGTGATTATAGATTTCTATTACTATTTTTTTTGACTACTTAATAGTTTCCACACGATTCTGTTAGATAAGTTGAATGTGAAAAAGTTATTAACCTCCATGACTAATATACGACATTAAGTTACAAACGTGATAAAATGAGCGAACACATCATGGAGGTAAACGGAGCCACAGTATATATAAAGGACGGTAAGGTAGAAAAGATAGATGGCCCCTTTAGATTGGAGTATTGCCCCCTTCAACAGTCTCTTCGGGGGGTTGATAAAATCACAGAGGATTCGACCAGATCGAGTGTTGAGGGCAGAATAAAAATGTTTGGCTTGTGTACTGAAAAAAGGGTTATAGAGATCAAACCAAGTCTTGTTGACTTTGGTACCTCGGAGATCATAATGTGTGCCATGGAAGAAAAGATGTTGGATGCCACGGTTTTACCCTGCGATGGTGCCGGAACGGTTATAACGGATAAACCGGAGATTGTGCAGGGAATTGGCGGAATCATGTCAGGGCTGGTTAAAACTTCACCGGTGCCAAAAGTCATAGGGAAACTCCAAAAAAAGGGTTGTATGGTTACCGATCCAAAAAACGCCTGTATAGACCAGGAAAATGGGTTGAAATTGGCTTTTGAGCATGGATTTGATAAGGTGGGAGTTACATCCGCAAAGGTTGAAGCGGCTCAAAAATGCAGAGAGATCGAAAAGGAGTTCGGAAAAAAGGCTGTGATTTTTGGAGTTCATACAAGCGGTATGAGTAAAGAAGATGCTGAAGAATTTAAGCAATTGGTCGATATTACAACATCCTGCGCCTCAAAGTACATACGTGAAGTGGCAAAGGATGCACTCGTACAGGTAGGAACAAAAATCCCCGTTTTTGCATTTTCAGAAACGGGAAAAGAATTACTTCTTAACAGGATCAAGTATATGAAGACGCAGGTTCTCATTAAAACATGTGAACTGCCAGAATTACTTAATGAAAGTCAACCAAGGCCGCTTTTTTAATTTGAACCTCAGGATTTTAAAAAGATGGGTGAAAAGTGGGTTTATAACCCATCTTTGATAGATTGACATTGATAAGCATCCTTGGTTAAGCTGTTTTTCATGAACATAAACGCAGCTAAGAACAGATTACATATCACCAAACGACAATGTATCTTTTCCCGTCGGAACGATCCTCGCTTCAAAAAAAATATTATGATCATCTTGGCCTTGCCGAGATACTCAGAAAGCAAAAGAGTCGCAGAAGAAATAACAATCTGCCCATCCGGGCCCCGGTGAGCTACAAGCTCACAAAAACCAGAGCAAAAACGGCCCGATTTTAGGCTTCTGTCAAATTAATTTTTTGAAGATATTAGCGGATGCTAGGTGTCAAAGATGGGTTAACAGTTTATTTGTTTACTACATAGCTTAGTGGGAATAAGGATTTATCGAGCAGTACCTGGCAAAGTACATAAATTTCACTCTCAACCTTTGCTCATTTATTCACCCATAACCTCAGCTTATTCGCTCTTGTACATGTATCTTTTAAAAAAAACTTCACAAAGAGTATAGAAAAAAGAATAATTATATCTATATCCCTCCAATTAGACCAAGCTCCGCTAGATGCCGCCTATCCTCTTAGATAAGAAAAAAAATAGCCAATGAGGCGATAACAATCAACCATCTCCACAACAAACCATGATAATAAGATTTCCAAACATCTTTGCCGTGATCAACGGTTTATCCGGTATTCTTCCATAAATTACCAAAGAGAATATAATACTGACTAGAACCCAGAGATTGTAGAAACAGACAGAAAATAAGAAGAAGAACAGTCTGATAGCATACTTCTTAGATGTAGTCTTCGGTCTGAAGGCATCCTTTTTTACTCTATAGCTTGTTTCTATTCCCCATCGCTTCCTGAAATCCTCTGCGTAGTCCTTTGCATTTTCCTCATTCACGTCCAGATCCGTTACAAAGCATACACGTTCATCTTTCTTAGTTCTATGCGGAAGAATAAATAGTCTAACACATTCCTTTCCTGAAGGTGCCTTCCGTTTCCTGTACATTTTATAGTCAGCTACAATTACTTCTGCACCCTTGTTCTTTTCAATTACCTTCTTTACACCTATGCTCTTTTTTGCATGGATTATAAAGTGTACTTTTAGTTTCTTGAATATTCTCACAATTGGAACTCCATAAAACCCCCTGTCAAGGTAGACTTTTTTGATTTTAACTTTCCCCTTTGCATATTTGACAAGTTCTTCAACTAAGTTATCAATTTCAGAATAATCGCTGATTGGCAGTGCTTTTAATGTGAATCTTATTCCCTTTTCAACTACACAGACAGTAACAAACTTGTATGCATGGAAAGTACCGTTTTTTGGCTGTGTTCCAAGTACCATCGCATCGTTTTTATCACCATAGTACATCCAATCATGAGTGTCAATAGAGGGATCTACTGGACCTATAAACCATCTTTGTTTCTTAGCTATTTTATACAACTCTTCAGAAATCTTGTTGAATTGCAAGAGAATTTCACTAATTTCAAGTTTTTTAAGGTGATATCTGACTGTTCTTGGTGCAGGTATATCCTTTTTC
>DAOWMC010000104.1 GCA_030643285.1 Methanobacteriota archaeon
AGAGAAGGTTCAAAATAAAGTCATCAGTGGCTTTAGAGTCCTTGTGGAGCACGCCATTGGTGGGGTCAAGCGATTTAAGATAACAACTGACAAGTTTCGGAACAAAAGAGATGATTTTAATGATAAAGCTATGTTGATCTCTTGTGGATTATGGAATTACCATCTGATGTGTTCTTACGATTGAGTGGGGTGGGGGAATTTATTCCTTGGGGGGGGGGGTTATTTTGCAACAAGTGTATTGTGTATGTGATAATTGTCACTGATTCTAACCGTGACTTTTATCGTAAACTTTATAACAAATGATAATTGTTACATTGCCAACAACAGTTAAAGGAGGGATTATTTGACAGAAAAAACGATCCAAGAAATCAACAGCAAAATTAGAGACGGCAGTGTATGCGTTGTAACGGCTGACAGGATGTCGGAGATAGTTGAAGAGATTGGACCAGAAGATGCCGTAAAAGAGGTTGATGTAGTTACTACAGGGACTTTTGGTGCAATGTGCTCCTCTGGTGTATGGATGAATTTTGGTCATTCTGACCCTCCGATCAAGATGCAGAAAGTGTGGCTGAATGATGTTGAGGCATACACGGGTGTTGCGGCAGTAGATGCGTTTATAGGTGCGACACAGATTTCGGAAACAGAAGGAATGAAATATGGCGGCGCACATGTGATCGAGGATCTTGTTCGAGGAAAAATAATCAATTTAAGGTCAACTTCACACGGTACTGATTGTTACCCAAAAAGAAGCATAAATACCGAAATAACAATCGATGATCTCAATCAGGCTACCATGTTAAACCCAAGAAACGCATATCAAAAATACAACGTAGCCACAAATTCATCTGATAAAACTATTTACACATACATGGGAACGCTGCTTCCAAGAAAAGGAAACGCCACGTATTCAGGTGCGGGAGATCTTTCACCGCTATCCAATGATCCGACTTACGAGACAATTGGCATGGGAACCAGGATATTTTTATGTGGTACTCAGGGCCACATAATAGGCGAAGGGACACAACATGCACCAGGAGCTAATTTTGGAACAATAATGGTCAGAGGCGATCTCAAGGATATGAGCCCGGAATTTCTACGGGCAGCAATATTGTACAGGTACGGAATTACACTCTACGTTGGAATAGGAATCCCGATACCGATATTAAATGAAAAACTTGCACTTTCAACAGCAATAAAGGATTCGGATATATCCACAAGTGTACTTGATTACAGTATTCCAAGAAGATCCCGTCCCACCATAAAAACAGTCACTTATGCCGATTTGAAATCCGGTTTGATAGAAATTGATGGAAAAGAAGTAAAAACATCTCCAATTTCAAGTTATCATGTTGCCAAAAAAATAGCAGATACGCTTAAGCGCTGGATTGAAAAAGGTGAGTTCATGTTAAACCTTCCTGCAGAGAGACTTCCCCCAGATACCCAAGTTAAACCGCTCAGACAGACAAGAGAGCTTCCACTGGTAAAAGACGTGATGTTAACGAACGTTACCACAATCGAACAGGGGTCAGAAGTAGAAGAGGCCGCAAAGAGGATTATCAAAGGTGAATTTACTCACCTCCCGGTCGTTTCCAAAGACGATAAGCTGGTGGGAATAGTGACTGCCTGGGATATATCAAAGGCTGTAGCTTCTAAAGATAAAACATTAGACGAAATAATGACAAAGAAAGTAGTAACATCGGACATAGACGAGCCAGTGGAAATCTCTGCAGCTAAGGTAGAAAAGCACAATATTTCTGCTCTGCCTGTGATAGATAAAGAAAGAAAAGTGGTGGGGATTTTAACCAGCGATGATATTACTAAACTTGTTGCAAAAAGGAGGGTAAAATGAAGCTATTATTAAGATTCTTGCCAGAGATGATTAAGAGCCCTCTCATTTCAGAGATAATCTTAGAAACTGGTGCCAAGTTAAACATCAACAAGGCAAATGTTGCCCCTTCAGGTGGTGAGATCGTCATCGATATCCCCCCAGATAAGGTCGAGGATGTGATAAGGGCATTCAAAGTGCGGGATGTGAAAGTGATTGTGTTGGAACACCCAGTTATCCGAGACGATGAGAGGTGTGTTAACTGTGGTGCATGTATCTCCATCTGCCCGGTCGATGTCTTTGAGTTCGGAGAGGACTGGAGTGTTGATTCCAACGTGGATAAATGTGTTAGATGTGGAGCATGTGTCTACGGATGCCCATTATGCGCTTTGAGTTTGGGGGAGGAGGATGTTTGAGTGCAAATGGGTGTGAAATAATGGACAGGCATATCATCGAAACTATAGGAAAGGTTAGGGTTACAGTTGAGGATGGAAAGGTTGTAAAAGTAGAACATCCAAAAGATAGGTTGGAGTACTGCTATCTGATACAATCTATGTCGGGTGCTAATAGAACTTCAATAATTGAGAAATTAATGCCAGCCATACCAGAACTTGGTGTTGAAATGAGGATAAAGCAGTGGGGTATGTGCACGAATGAGCGTATGATAGAATGCGAGGATGACGGAGTCGATTTTGGCATCTCGGAGATAACGTCCTGTGCCATCCGGTCTAATATGCTTGATTCAGCAGTGGTTGCATGTGATGGCGCCGGAACAGTTGTGGCATGTGATCCGAGGGTTGTTCAGGGAATAGGAAAAGCAATGTCGGGCCTTTTGGAGACTTCCCCTATACCGAATGTAATCCGTAGACTTAAAGAGAAAGGGTGCATCATACCAGACGAATATAATGCCACGATGGATCAGGCAAAGGGCCTGAAAATGGCCTTTGATAACGGGTGGAAAAAAGTTGGCGTAACAATAGCAGATCTGGATACTGCAAAGAGGTGTAGAAATGTTGAAAGAGATGCAGGTAAGACCGCTGTCTTGCTTGGTGTTCATACCACCGGAATGAGTTCGGATGATGCAGAAGAATTTATGAAGACCGCTGATATAATTACAGCGTGTGCCTCAAAGTATATACGTGAATATGCAGCAAAATACGCACTTTTACAGTTGGGGGTAGCAGTCCCAATATTTGCGACCTCGGAGATTGGGAAAGAGATCCTGCTTAACAGGATCAGATACATTAAAAAGCAGGTTCTTGTAAAAACAACAGATATTCCGGAACTATTAGAAGATAGGCAACCAAGACCGCTTTTGTGAGTTGAGATAGTTAACACGATTTTGAGATTCCAACACTTCGGTTATTAGAACAATAGCTTTCCTATCACTTTACCGGAAATCGTATTTCTTACGGTAATTGCCCCTTTGGGGCATAACTCCTGACAGCAATAACAGCGTATGCATCGGCCGTATTTGTATGTAGGTGATTTTGTTTTGTCGCCTGTGTGCCAGTCCACGGCTTTTGGGTCCACAGGACACATCTTAACGCAGGTACCACAAGTGTCACAATTCACCTTATCAATAACAGGCCTTGGAGATACTTGATTCCTTATGAACCTCATTATACGACCACCTTTTGACGAACTCGGAGGCTTTCGAATTATATTAAAACTTTTATCAATGAAAGATTCCACAGCTTCGCCAACTATCTCAATATTTTCATAATGATATGTTCCCAATCCGGCCGCTTCACCAAGTTTTGATGTTGGAACAAACTCGGGGTCAATATCTACAATCTTGCAGGCCACGGAATCAAGGGCGATGGGATCACCGGAAAATAGCAGGGCGTTTAATTTCTTTTGATCCCCGCTTCTTGGACCGTTTCCTTCCATCGCTATAATAGCATCCATGATGTATAAACGTGGTTTGATCAACGTATTCAAATCGATAAGCATAGCCGAAAAATCGTATGGATCAGGCATTTTCACATGATATTCGCCTTTTAAAACTCCCGGGATACATCCAAACTGATTTTTAACGGATCCGGTTAATCTTGTAAGCTGATGAGTCTTTAATTTAGAGAGGCTTATGAGCCCATCCGAATCAAGAACTCCTTTAGCAATAACAAACCTTCTGTTCAATAGTGCATCTTTGTGGCTGATGGGCTGACCATTATCAAAATCGGCCAGTTTTATCCCGAGCTCATCGGCCACCCCTTTTAATTTGGCTTTTTCCATATGCCTTTCACATTTACCAAAACCTGGGGAATCCCCATAGTATACATCAACACCGGATTCGATTAGTAGATTCCCCACGGCTTTAAATACTGAAGGATGGGGGTTCACACATTTATCCGGAATTGTGCCGTATAGCAAATTGGGTTTTATAACGATCCTATCGCTCGCTTTTACAAAATTAGAGATCCCGCCAAGAAGGTTGATTCCGGTTCTTACGGCTTTATCCACCTCATCCCAATCATATGATTCGCATCTAATCAGTGCAACTTTTGATTTATCCATCATACCCTTTCTTTGAGAGGTATAAACACAATCTTAAATATAGTTTTACCTCTCGAAAATGCATCCCCTCCAATTCTCCTCTGTCAAATTGCGCCGAGGGCACCACCCATTCCCATTGGTGATCGGTTAAGGAATATTTTTCCTTAAATGCTTGTCGTTTTTGAGTATATTTAATCATATACTTTTTTTCACTGAATATTTAAAATCACCAGTTATCACCCCAAATGTGAAATTGGGATTTTAATCGATAATTTACAAAATTATTGGCAATTTATCACGATTCATCACTTAACCGATCACACATGCACCCATTCCCGCTACGATGTGTGCCCAGCCAAGCTTACAAACGCTTGCAGGTGAAAGTCCTGTCATGGTAATGCCAGAAAGCCATGTAGCAAATACCCAATACCCAAGCGATTTCGGTATTGAAGCGGTATGTATGCAAGTTAGCAGTCCGTAGCATAAAGCGAATACTGCTGCGTCGTAAGAACGTCAAATTAGGAAGGTTGAACCCAAAGCGAAGAGGTGAAGACGAAAAACAGCACCAAGAATCCGGAAGGGCCATGATGTCCTTTTTCGGCGTAGGGTTAATAGAATGTTGACAAAGTGTTTGTAGGAACTGTGAAGAAGATACATCGTTTTCAAAAGAATTACGTTTTTTTGGTTAAGCTTTTTTTTAAAAAGGTTAGTTTGATGGGGATTAGTTGGTGAATGTGGTTACCGAAGTCCCCCACAGCTTGGGGCC
>DAOWMC010000144.1 GCA_030643285.1 Methanobacteriota archaeon
ATAACTGATACACTTCAACAGATGATAGAAAACGGAATAAAAGTAAGTTCAGTCCATACCAAATCAAATTGGGCTGATGCTGCATATCCCTGGGATCTACTTGTGGTTAATTCATCAATATTAGTGGATATTAAAGGAAAACGTTCAGGGGAAATTGAAGAGGGGGTTGTAATTAAAGGTGAAGTCATAATTGGTGAGGGGAGCATAATCCGATCAGGCTCATATCTTATAGGCCCTGTTGTTATAGGGCGCGACTGTGAGATAGGGCCAAATGTGACAATTACGCCATCTACAAGCATTGGTGATGGTGTTTTTATTTCGCCAAATTCAGTGATCGAAAACAGTATATTAATGAATGATGTGAAAATAGGCCCCAATTCATGTATATTCGGCTCGGTAATTGGCGAAAATACAACATTAGGTGCAGGTTTTGTAACTGAACACATACCTTCAAAGGCTATATGTGTTGATGAGCTTATCTCGGTAGATATGGGTGCCGTCATTGGAGAAAACTGCACGATTGACTGTAGAACCTTGACAAAAACCGGTTGTATCGTTGGGGTCAATTGTAAAGTCACCTCGGGGAAGGTAATTTCAGGGAACCTTCCGAATAATTCAATTGTTATTTAGGCGGTTTTGATATGTGTGGTATAACAGCTTATATTGGGAATAAAAAAGCAGTACCGATACTTTTAGATTCGCTTAAACGATTGGAATACCGTGGTTATGATTCTTCGGGGATTGCCGTTATTAACGACCAGGGTATCACAATGCATAAGATAAGAGGGGGAATTGATAATCTCATATCATCTTTTCCAAAAGATGTTCATGGTAACTTAGGAATCGGGCATACAAGATGGGCAACACATGGAAATCCATCCGATATAAATGCCCATCCACATATATCAGGCAATATAGCCCTGGTTCATAACGGAATAATTGAAAATTATCAGGTATTGAAAGGGATATTGGTTAAAGAGGGCTATGATTTTGTTTCAGAAACAGATACGGAGGTATTGGCCCACCTTATAAATCACAACTATGAAGGGGATATTGAAGCTGCTGTTTGTGATTCGCTTTTGCAAATCGACGGTTCATATGCTGTTGTTGTAATATGTGCAGACGAGCCGGCACGTATAATTTCTGCGCGTAAAAATAGCCCCCTGGTTATCGGAATAGGATCAGGTGAGAATTTTACTGCTTCAGATGCACATGCAATAATACAAAACACAAACCGGATAATCTACCTGGAGGATGAAGAAATAGCCGTGATAGGTAAGGATTATGTAGACATTAAAACGTTAAGTGGCAAACCGATACATAGAAAAATACATACAGTCGAGCAGGATATCGATGAATCCGTACGTGCCGGATATGAGCATTATATGCTAAAGGAGATCCATGAGCAATCAAATGTTATACGTAGGACGCTTGCCGGAAGACTTTCCGAATTGGAAGGGTCAGTCCAGTTAAATGAGATCGGCCTAACTCATAGAGAGATTAAATCACTAAACAAAATACGAATTGTCGCATGCGGAACCTCATATCACGCAGGTTTATTAGGTAAATCCCTGTTCGAAAATATCTCAAAAATCCCGGTCGAAGTGGATATAGCCTCTGAATTCAGGTATTCAGATGCAATTTTAGAAAAAGGTACGCTAATTTTGGCAATCACACAATCGGGGGAGACAGCCGATACACTGGTGGCTGTAAAGGAGGCAAAGCTCAAAGGGTGTGCGACATTTGCCATAACAAATATTGTTAGTAGCAGTATAGCAAGAGACGTGGATGGGGTTTTGTATACAAGGGCTGGTCAGGAAATAGGTGTTGCCGCAACAAAAACATTCACTTCACAGATTATCGCAATTTACCTTCTGGCGTTATACTTTGGCAGGATAAGAAATACAATTGACAGTGAGACATCAAAACGGCTTATATCAAGCATCAAACGGTTACCAAATCAGGTTCAAAGGGTGTTAGAAAGTTCAGAGGTCATTCAAGATCAATCGAGAAAGTTTTTTAAATCATCAAAATTTTTCTTCATTGGCCGGCGTTTTGACTATCCTATTGCGTTGGAAGGGGCATTGAAGTTAAAGGAGATTGCTTATGTATCTGCAGAGGGTTATCCGGCGGGAGAGCTTAAACACGGGCCAATAGCTTTGCTTGAATCGGGGGTGACTGTAATTGCAATAGCTACAAAAGGACGTACCTATGAAAAGATGCTCAGCAACATTAAAGAGGTTGAAGCAAGAGGCGCATCTGTTATTGCAATCGCATCTGAAGGGGATGTTGAAATTGAAAAGTATGTTGATGTCGTTCTAAAAGTTCCCGAAACAAACGAACTTGTCTCGCCTATTTTATCGGCCATTGTCACCCAATTATTTGCATACTACTGTGCCAAAGCACATGGATGTGAAATAGATAAACCAAGAAATCTCGCAAAATCCGTGACAGTGGAGTAGAAAAGTGTCATCTGTTCATATTTATGCTTCTGCCAGATTATATGGGAAAACAAGGATAGGGAAGAATTCTGTTATAATGGAAAATGTGATATTAGGGTATCCCACTGCAAAAATAATGGCCCTGGCAATCAAAGCCAAAACAGATATTGAAAATTTTGATTACAACGGAACAATAATTGGAGAGAGCGCGATAATCAGATCCAACTCGGTTATATACTGCGATACAAAAATAGGTGACAATCTAAAGACCGGGCACAACATTGTTATAAGGGGGAGCACCATCATCGGGGATAATGTCCTTGTGGGCACAAATGTTGTTATAGATGGAAACACAATAATCGGTAAAAATGTTAGCATCCAGAGCAATGTTTACATTCCGACAAATACAGAGATCGAAGATAACGTTTTTATCGGGCCAAATGCGGTACTGACAAATGACAAGTATCCAATCAGAAAAAAATACACGCTAAAAGGACCTATTATAAGAAAAGGAGCTTCCATTGGTGCCAATTCCACAATTTTACCGGATATAGAGGTTGGAGAGGGTTCTATGGTTGCTGCAGGGGCTCTTGTCACAAAAGATGTCCCAGGGTGGAGTTTGGCAATAGGGCAACCAGCCAGGATAGCCAAATTGCCTGAAGAATTAAATGTTTTAAACAGGATTTGATATCATGATCCCAATCGCAAAGCCAATTATCGGAGACGATGAAATAATTGCCGTTACAAAAGCACTTAAATCCGGAAATATCGCCCAGGGTGGATCAGTAAAGCAGTTTGAGGAGGCTTTTGCATGTTTTATCGGTACAAAGTACGCTGTTGCGGTTAATTCCGGAACTGCTGCGTTACATATTTCCCTTCTGTCAAACGGGATTGGTGAAGGCGATGAAGTTATAACAACACCATTCACATTTATTTCAACTGCAAACTCGATTTTATACGTTGGGGCAAAGCCGGTTTTTGCAGATATTAATGAGGGTGACTTTAACATAGATCCTAAATCCATCCTGGAGAAAATAACAAAAAAAACAAAGGCAATAATTCCCGTTCATCTTTATGGCCAGCCTTGCGACATGAAAAAAATATGCAAGATCTCTAAAGATAATAATTTAGTGATTATCGAAGATGCCTGCCAGGCTCATGGTGCCAGATTTGAAGATAAAATGGTTGGCTCTTTTGGAGACGGGTGCTTCAGTTTCTATCCCACAAAAAACATGACAACCGGTGAGGGTGGTATGATAACAACAGATGAGGAAAAAACTGAAAAGCTGGCAAGGAGTTTCAGATCACATGGCGAAAAAGAGCGGTATCTTTTCGAGACAATCGGGTATAACATGAGAATGACCGATATCGGTGCCGAAATTGGAATTTCACAATTAAAAAAACTTCCCGAATTTACAGATAAGCGTCAAAAAAATGCAGCACTTCTTTCAAAAAAGATAAAAAGAAAGGGTATCATTACCCCCATCATATCGGATAAATGTGAACATGTCTTTCATCAGTACACAATCAGAGTCACAGAGGATAGTGATCTTGAACGTGATGAGGTTAATAAATTGCTAAATGAAAACGGCGTTGGTACAGGTGTGCACTATCCAATTCCAGTCCATAAACAACCTTTTTATATAAA
>DAOWMC010000048.1 GCA_030643285.1 Methanobacteriota archaeon
ATATCGTCATGCATGTACTGGACAGGTATTAACCCATTCACCCATGAGAAAATAAAAGTTGTATACGATTTTCATACGAAAAAGAGAATGAAGCGGATACTTCTACAGGCAATCAAGGAATCACACACCAAATAAACACACAAGTTTCAGCATGTATTTGAGTTTAAACTTTGTTCTGCCAAAACTCTCCTGCACCCCTGCACATCAAAAAAATCGCAGCATACGCCGGTAGTTCAGTTTGACCCTCTTCCAAAGAAAATTCATTATCTTTAATTTTTATGTCAAAATGTTTTGTAACTTCAACATTAATCGGGTCGTCTCCAAAAACTACCGCATCATACAGTGGATCAAAATTTTCAAGTTGATCGGGTTCGATTGGTCTAACCTGCAGGCTTGAGCCACCATGAAGTGATGTTGGGAACCTTATAAGCCTCTTTATGTCCGAAGTTACAGGTTCATCCGATTCACCTTCTATATCCAGCTTCAGGCCATCAACCAGATTTTTCCAGAAATCTTTGGGAAAGCCTTTAATACCAATAAAACCACGTTTAACATCATTTTTCAGGTCTTTTTCCTTTGCAAGCTTTATGATCTTTTTTGCCTCTTTTTTTCCTATCGTATCAATTTTGATTAATTCTTCAAGTGCCTCATCTACTTCCATCTCGGATATTTTTTCCAAAAGATCAATCATCCGGTTATGTATCTTTTTTCCCCATCCACTATCTCTGGAAATCCTGAGTGTTTTTTTTGCCCGGGCATTTTCACAGGGGATCATTTTTTCGACCAAAAATCGGTCATAGTCAAATCCTGTACCACGGAGGTAGTCAATTATCTCCCGCCGTTCAGGGCTTCCAAGTGACTTTACCCTCGGGTCGGTTATGTGAACATGATAACCTCGTCCGCCTGAAAACACCACTTCCATCATATCCTCTTCAAATCCAAAATCGTATCTTAAAAAATCGATCAGTTTTATTGTTTCACTTTTAACAAGATCAAGCATCTCTTCGTAGGACCCCGTCGCGCATCTGTGGTGATCGGCATCGAGGTCAAAGATCAAATCAGCACCAGTCCACTCTTTCTCGATCATTTTTCGGGCACCTGGATATCGGTACAGTGCAGATGAGTAATAAACATGAGCTGGCATCATCTCTTTTATATAGCTTATCACCTCACCCGATGAGCCAAATGATTTATGGCGGTGCATCGTGAAGGTTGGAAACGTCCGATCAAAAAAGACAAAACCCCACTCTCTCCTTTTAAGCTCTGGGGGCATCTCCAATGTGGCCCGATGATAGTACTGTCTGAACTTCTGTCTAACAAATATCTTTGTCCGTTCATTCATTAAAGACCACTCCAACTCCTCTTTCAATAATTAAAGTATTTGTATGGCTGATAGGGTAAACAAATACTAAAATTTTTATGGGGCCGGAGCCGGGATTCGAACCCGAGTCGTAGGATCCACAGTCCTGCAGGATAACCAGTCTACCCCACCCCGGCATTAAAACAAAAGAAGAAAAACAGTCAATTATAATAAAGATTTGTATGTTGAAATAAAAAAAAGATAAAAAAGGAGGTTGGGTTTGATTTACTATTCCTTTTTACTTCCGCCGCCCATAAGACCGGCAAGGCTAAAGTCGCCCATCCCTTCTACATCATCCATTCCGAACATCTGCCCGAAGATCTCAAATACACCTTCAAACTCCATAAATGATGCCAGATTTCCCTCTATCGTTGCATGTCCATCACACACGGGGTCTACAAAGCTTAGTTCCCCTGTTAACATCCTCACAAGGTCATAATAACCGACTCTCATTATTATATCCGGCTCAATATTAGACCCTACGGGCGGGGGTCCTTCCAACACTGAAAAGGGCGTTAACCTGATTCTAACATGTTCCTTACCCCTCTTTGGATGGTCAGTCTCGATAAGAAGCGATATCGGTGGTGCATTGGTGAACATCGACATCATCTTCCCAAGCATTGGCATACCTGAACTGCTTGTCAGCATACCTTCCATCCCACCGACTGCGCCTCCTATCATGAAGTCGAACATCAATCGATATGGGGTAGGCTCCTCTTCTTTATTACTCACAAAATCAGCTTTTTTAAACCAGTCATCCTCCAAGGGCGGACGTGGCTTAAAATGCTCTATTTCCGATTCTGGTATAATCTCTCCTAAATTTACCATTTTTCCTTACCTCCAACCAAAATATAGATGAGGGTAGTTCCCTCACCTGGCAGGCCTCATTATATCCCTTTCACCTGCGGGTTCAAATTCTCTCAAACAAGCCTTTGCAAACTCCGGTACTACATTTCTGAAATCAAATGCAAGATCTCTGTCGGCAAATGTAACTTTGATCAGTGGGCTGGCCGACCATGAGGATCCTCTTGCCAGCATCGCACCATAGCAGAACATTGGGAAACCAAGTGCCCCAACAGTGTAGGACATGTAAGGCGTGTTACAGTTCTTGAGCTCTGGCAGTCCACCCTCTTCGGGTCTCAACGAGGATGCATATGCCAGACCTACATGGTGCTGGACTTCCTGTCCGGACCATCCGGTTCTTAGCCATCCTTCTTTCATACCAAAGGCGACACCATAATTTGCTGCCATCTGTGTCAGTTGCGCATCACCTGTAAACATTGCAGCCATCATAGACCCGGCATAACCAACGGCAAACGTTCTGATTGCACCGCCCCAGGCCATTTCCATCATGGTCGGGTACTTGTCAAACTGATCCATTACCATGTGACATGCCATGTGGATAAATGGTTTCATTGTGTTCCATTTAGCGGGCATTCTTTTGTGCTCACCCAGTATTGCCCCCATTGATCCCATGAGGTCACCAAACTGTGCTGCTCCTTCTTCGTCTTCGCCTCCACCACCGGTAAGGGCACTGAGATCTACAAAACCTCCCATCAACACAGAGTATCCTGCAGCATTAAAACCAACACCTCCGGCCATGTACTGACCGTACCATGCATTGGTGGTCAATTCGGTCCACATTCCTCCACCATTCATCAATGATGCCATTAGTTGACCCATAACATCTGTCTCCCCTGTAGCCATACATTCCATCAAGGGTATTGGAGGAGTTTCACAATCCCCTGGATTTACATCTGACAGGTATCCAAATGGCATTCCACCTGGCTCGTTTGGTGCTCTTGATCTGCTAGGCCACAGAGGCTCACCCATTCTGACCTGCTGGGCATGCCTTGTGGAAAAAGCAATATCTGAAAGGATTGATTCTCCGGTTAGACGATATGCAGCACAGAAAGCCATCGTTGTTGACTGGGCAGAACTTCTTACAATCGCCCCACCATCCATCGTCCTGACTCTGTGCGTGGGTTCATGTACCGCACAACAGAGTTTTGAACCGATACCGACTTTTATCTGCTCGGCTCTGTCGGGATGGAACTCCTTATTAACATCTATTATATACCTTCTATCAAACTGCTCAGCTAAATCGTCGTCTCCTGTGAAAACTTTTGCATAACCATCCTTCATCAGCATGGGATGGATCTCGGACATGTGCTCCTGTATAACTGCCCCACCACTTAACCTGTGTTGAAGTGTTTCCATAAATAGGTTCATTGTCTCGGGTGAGATTTCTTTTCCCAATCTAAGCTGAATCGTTCTATGCGGGATATCGAGGTTTACAATAACTGTTCTTTTAAGGTCATCCATCATCTGCTGCATCGCAGTGTTGTTCATAAAGTTGATGTCATCATAGGTTGCATATGCGTCCGTGCCAACAAGTTTGAAGTTTTCCATTGTCCTCTGACACATCGGTATACCCATCTCCCTGCTATGTGAGGGTATACCTCTTTCAAGCGCAATTTTTCTTCCTGCTTCGATGAATTCCATCTTTGTCCTACACTGCTGCACGCCACCTCTTTGGTACATTTTCTTATCTACGATATCCATCGGGTCAGCACCTTCATACAGCTCTTTCATCGCTGAATACATTGGCGATTCCCTCTCCCGCGGGAGCATCTTCTCCTGCATCTTTTTTGGATCGTACTTGTACATTTTTTCTGTTGCTACTGGAAGCTCGGCTACCTTGAATCGACCTTCATCAGCATCACTTGTGGAGCCTTCCACACCCCACCCGCCTATTTCCTCATCTTTCTTTTTTCTATCTTCTTCATCCGTAGTCATCTTATTCACCCTTTATAACCGGCCTATTTTTTCCATACCTTTTCTTTCTCTTCGTCCGTAAGCTCCCCGTACCATGCGTGGGGTGTTGCTGCAACACCTTCACCTTTTATATACCACTCGGGATGATCTTTTACAGGCGTTCCTTTAATCGTACCCGGTGGAACAATCGGGACATCTGCATACCATCCGGGACGAACGATCACATGACCTTTTTCACACTCAAAGTAATAGTACTCGTCATCTTTTTCACCGGTTCTGCAACCTTTTGGGTCCTCGGGACCTATAAGGTGGCCACAAATCTTTTCAGAGGATATAAGGGGTTCTTTTTTTATAAGCTTGGCACAACATTCCGGAATCGTAATTAAAGCTGTTGCAGTACCTCTAAAAACCGGACATGTTTGTTCTGTTAATTTAACCATTTTTTATCACCTACTGTGCAAATCCTTTAATATCTGTCAGCCATTCGGGATGATTTTTTCTTGCATCTTCAATATCTTTTATTGCGCCGTCTATCGTTGCGTTCTGCTTTTCGGGAACCGGATATTCGGTTGGAGCTATAATATGTCCTTCCTGACCGTAGAGCCTCTTTGACTGGATAAATGAAGAAGGTAGCCTGCACCGGTCCATTCCGTATTTTATGTAGGATGATGAACTCTCCATCGGTGTTGGTGGGATCATCTCTGACCCGATGACTTCCATTGTTGTTTCAAGATGTGATATATTGTATCTTGGGAACCAGCCATTTGCACCGGCAAGTATTCCTACAAACCTTGGCACGATAACATCTATTGAGACAGTTCCAATCAGATCCAAAAGCATGGATATAATCCCCGGGCGCGGTAGCCATGCGGGACTTCCATATGCCTGGAACGGCCATCCGAATGTCGGGGCCATAACCGAGTATATAACGGTCGATATAAACTCATACAGACTTCTACTTGCGCTCTGACAGTCCGGTGTTATTCCCGTGGTGTATGGGAACCCATAAATCGTTGATTCGGCAAACTCGGGAGTTTTTTCATTTCTTACATCTTTTAACAGATCTATCGTCATTGCAGAGCCTTCACCAACTGGCCGCTGAACACATATATATCTGTATTTCTCTCCTGTTCTCATATGCCGCCTTTCCAGTATCTGTTCGGCATTGTCATACCAGAACGATGCCCTCGCTTTTTGTACACCGTCTTCATAATGCCAGCTCTCTATGAATGGCTGGTTTTCAAGTGTATAAGTATCCATTGCGTTATAGAAATTGTCCAGTGAATTTCCCAAAAGTAATGTTATTACTGCCGGGCTTAGCCTGATCGGAAGTGCGATAATCGGTGGGTGTATGCCGTATGATGTGAACATATCAATTGTCAGCAGTTCATCAAGCGCATTTACCATGGTGTCTGATGAAGCCATACCTGCCGCCTCATCAAGCATCCCTACTGCCCCCTCAGTACCACCTGCTTCTGCCTTCGCTATCATGTCAGTGGCACCAAGGTCGTCCATTAAACTCATTGTTTTCTCAAGTGCTTTTGCCTCTTCCTCGAGCTCGCCGTTGATATATTTATCCGCTGCCACCGTATTTTCACAAAGCCTTGCATTCCATTCCTGCGTTGCTTCATAGAATATAGTCTGGTTAAGTGTTTGAGTGAGCTTCGTTGGCTGTTCTCTCATATCACCCTGTCCCCTTCCAAGCCAGCAGGCAGAATAATAATGCCTGTGACATGGCTGGATCAGTGATTCTTCCTGATAAGGTCTTCTCGTATCTCCCATTTTTATCACCTAAATTTTATTTATCTCCTCGGTCAACTCCGGATTGAATCCGGAAACGATTCTACCTGTTCCATATCTTCCCAAAACGGTGTTCACCTCGGTCCTCGCCGCAAATGGTGCCACATTCCATCGGTATGTAACATCAAGTCTCATCGACTCTCTTTCAGTCAAAGGCCTACCCACCGGAATCGGCAGGTCCAAAACATATGCATGCTGATCCTTTGTATAAACAACTTCACCTGTTTCTTCATCAAGCCTATATCTTCTACGGGCATCGAACATCAAACCGTTCTGATCCAATCTGAGTGAATGCCCATGAACGGTTATACCCCTTATTGCGGTCTTTGCCGGATTGAACACATCTGTTTCTATGAGCATTTTTGATGCTGCTTCCAGATCCCGCTCTCTCATTTCCAGAAGTTCCCTTGAGGAATAAACAACGGTGTCGACTCCCCTGAACCTGCACAGGTACATCCTTGAACGAAGCCATGGTGCAATTGGGGGATAATACACAGAATCCGTAAATTGTATGAAACGGATCCGATCTCCTGCCCTTGCGCCTGGCGTTGGTTCTACGAGTTCTTTGATAGGATCATACTTTTCCACCAGTTCATCCAGAGGTGGATGTACACTCACATAAGATTCTCCTGTGAGCCGATGTCCCAGAATTAACACTAAATTGTCATCAGGAATTGCCCTGAACTTAATCAGTTTTTTCTTTTTATCACAGAGTTTTCTTCGTCTGTCCGAAACTTTGTCGGAACCAGGGTATATCTGCTTTACATATTTTTCTTTTGATGCATCTGCCATTTTAATCACCTCATAGATCGTTCTTTATGCTTTCAGCCGCCTCTGCTACTTGTTTCATCGGGTCTTTGAAAACAGGTAAATGGTCTGCCAGTACATAGTATAAACCTGATGTTGTCGATGGTTTGAATATCTGTGTCCCCGCATCAAGACACATGCCCGCAACGATACATGGTGTCAGAAATCCTGATGTTGACCTTGAAATTGCATGATCCATCGTAAAAGCTCCCGGACCGGCTCCACCGTAGATACCATGCGTGTAAAATTGGAATCCAAGACCTGTACCCATAAGCCTACCAGAGTCAGGGTCAGGAAGTCCACCTGCTTCAAAACCAAGCATATCGGGGAGGTATCCCAGCACACAGCTTGCAGTTTGAACTGAACGGGAAGCTCCGGTATTCACACATACACCTGCAAGCATTGCCGCATTTGTGTAGGCGTTCCACGTGGGGTAATCCGTTGTATTCCAGAGGATATAACCCGATGGTTGAACATATGGGTAGGCCTCTACATCCGGTTTTTTGATGACGCGATCTTCATATGCTCGTTCCATCATACTGATCATGACATCAAAAGTGGTCGCGTTTTTATTTTCTTTTATCAGATCTAAAACGAGATTATTTGCATTGAAACCCTGATAAGCGGACGCTAAAAGCTGGCTCCTTTCATACCATCCTACACAATCACCACACTCGTACTCTGCGCCCTGCTCCAGTATTGTTGCGAGCGCAGCTCCATAAAATGTCCTGTTGTTTGCCAGAGCAACTATATGGTTAATCATCATTGATTTAAAAGCAGTCCCCATTCCTTCAAGTGTCATTGGGTATTTAAGCAAAGGTGAAACAGGGTTACCCGGTTGTGGAGCTGTTGTTGCCGGGTATCTACCAAACAGACAGTTCTTCAGGAGGCCCAAACGATGAACATTTTCAACAGGGGATAGATTAGCCATTTTTGCGATAATTTGAGCTAATGCGCCTGCAACGTTCAGG
>DAOWMC010000074.1 GCA_030643285.1 Methanobacteriota archaeon
AAAAGATATTCCTGTGATTGCTTTAACAGCGTATGCAATGAAAGGTGACAGGGAAAAGGTTCTTTTAGCAGGATGTGATTGGTACCTTACAAAACCAATTGATGAACAGGAACTTATTAAAATTGTTAAAAAGTTTATTGAAGGGGGGTTAAATGAAGATATTAGTTGTGGACGATGTCCCCGATAATGTGGAACTGGTGTCTCAAACACTTGAAGATTATGATTATGATCTGATATCTGCAGAAAACGGGCATGATGCAATTGAGCGGACAGTCTCGGATTTACCGGATCTGATTCTTTTGGATGTAATGATGCCCGACATGGATGGGTATGAGGTTTGTGAGGTGTTGGGTAAAAAAGAAGAAACAAAAGACATACCTGTTATCATGCTTACCGCAAAAACCCAGGCAGAAGACCTTGAAAAAGGATTTTATGTCGGGGCACACGATTACATAAAAAAGCCTTTTGAAGAGATTGAGCTGATAGCCCGCGTACGGTCTGCCCTTAAATTAAAGAAATCAAGAGACGAACTCAAAAAGAGAAACAATGATCTTTTATTAATGACCCAACAACTGAAGGCATCAAACGATCTTTTGTTCAATGAAATTGAAGAGCGGAAGATTTTGGAACAGGAACTGAGGGTTAAAAATGAATATTCAGATAGTTTAACAAGGGATTCACCTGTCGCTATTCTATCCATTGATTTAAATGAAAATATTGTCACGGCCAACACAAGCTCAAAAAAATTGATTGGCCTTGGTGAAGACGAACTTATAGGAAAGCCAATATCAAAGATTTTGGGCAGCCAGATCGAGATATCAGCCGTTGACGATCTAAATCTTGAAATTACAAAAAAATCCGGTACAAAAATACCTGTCAATGTTTCTACCGCCGTCCTGCGTGAGATGGGAAAAGAAAAAGGATTGATTGTTACCCTAAAAGATATATCCAGCCTAAAAGGTTTGATAATAACGCCTGTGGAAGAGGAGGAAGAGATAAAAGAGGAGCTTAAATTCTTTTTGGAAAAGGGCCAATGTTACATTCTTGATAGTGATGACTATGCAAAGGGCTTTGATATTTTCATAGATTATGTCAAACACAAAAAACAGGGTTTATGTATATCAAGACAGAGCCCCCCAAAAATAAGATCCAAATTCAATCTGGAAAAAACTCCGATTATATGGCTAACAAAGGCTGAAACTCAAAAAGAAAGGTGTGTTTCCCCGGAGGATTTAACAAAATTAGATTCAACCATAAAAAACTTTGTTAAAGAAGCAGATGATGGAATTGTACTTTTGGAAGGTCTGGAATATCTTTCCATTCATAACAGTTTCAACTCCGTGATAAAATTCATGAACTCGTTAACTGATGCGATGGCACTGGCCTCATCAAGATTGTTAGTTCTGGTAGATTCAAAAGCATTTGAGGATAAGGATTTTCATATACTAAAAAAAGATTTTGAGTTTGTAAAATTTATGCCTGATATGGGATGATTTCATGATCCAAAGGGTTAAAACAGGGGTATCGGGACTGGATGAAATGATAGGTGGTGGATTTCCGGAGGGCTCAATAGTTGTGGTTATAGGCTCATGCGGAGCGGGAAAATCTACTGTAGCCCTTCAGTATATCTATAACGGACTCGTAAATGGAGAGCCCTGCATATATATAAGTTTGGAAGAGGGTAAAGATAAAACCCTGTTAATGGCAAAAAATAGTGGTTTTGAGCTGGATAGATATATTGGAGAGAATCTTATCCTGCTTGACATAAGTGCTTCGGACATTAAGATATCAATAAATCGTATAAAAAGTGAATTGCCAGAATTGATAAAATCATTTAAGGCTAAAAGAATTGTCATCGACTCAATAACACTTTTAGAATCACTTTTTGAGGTAGAATCAGAACGCAGGACACATCTATTTGCCCTCTGTAAGCAGATCATAGAAAACGGTGCAACTGCTCTGTTTACGTCCGAAAGTGATAAACAGAACGCCCTTATTTCAAGGTTCGGACTGATAGAATATGTAGCTGATGGCGTAATATCTTTACGTTATGTTCGCTCGGTAGATACAAAAAAGGTAAGATTGGTCCTTGAAGTGGTAAAGATGCGTGGAACAAAGCATTCCAGAGATGTCAAGCCTTATTCTATAACGGATGAGGGAATTGTAGTTTATTCAGAATCAGAAGTGTTTTAAGTGGAAATATGTACCAATAAATGCTTCAAACCCTTCTTTTAATACCTCCTCGTTTCTAAGCAGCTTATAACCATTTTTAACATATGTATTTAAGTTTTTTCCCAGAGCACAAAAAATAAGCTTATTTTCCAGAAGGTCAAAAACATCCGTGTATTTCCGTTCTATCTCCGAAACGTATTTTCCATCTTCTATGTATAGGGGGGATCCTTTATGCTTGTCTATAAAATCTATGGCACGATTTTTTGATGTAACCGGTGGACCGACGTGTTTTTTAATTTTAGGTAGCCTAAATATCTCCATCTCCAAAAATATTATCACCTTATTTTCTTTTGCACAAACATCGCTTCCAAATACCTTAAAACCGTGTCTGTCTATCATATAGACAATAGATTTTTCTGCCTTGAATAGCTGGGGATACAGGATATCATCAACAATGTCGGGGACATCAAATACGATTGATACGACCTCCGTTCCTCTCTGGCTTATCCTTTTTTTAAGCTCTTTTTTGGATATCGGTGAAACGGACTTTGTAAAGAAATAATCCTTATCGGGGTTTTTTAGAAAAGAGCGCGATGCATCTATGAATTTGCTAAACGTGTCAATCGATACTGCGGCAGCCACATTTCTTTTCGGGTCTACGGGGTCAATAAAAATAAGCGGGGGGCTCTCACTATAAACACCCTTTTTTTTAAGGTCTATTAGCTTACCATACTTCCACTCAGAGGCACTTTCAATAACCCCCAGAAACGAGCCAAACCTCAAAATCAAAAGCTCACAGAGGTAACCTGAAAATCCCTTAAGCTTTAGTTCGGAACCATAAACACCACTTCCACGCATAAATTGTTTAAGGAGCAATACTTCATCTTCCAATCCCAAAATATGCTCTTTTATGTAAGAGTTATGAAAAGGAGTTCTATCAACTGCTGATTTAATTTTTGATGCATCCTTGACGTTAAAACATGGAACAATATCAACATCATAATTTCCAAACTTTGCGTGGATGTAAGGGTGCTCTGCATACCGCTCCTCATATTCCGAACTTATTTTTTTTGCAATCAATAGCCCATAGTGTTCTAATTCTTCTTTTAAAAGAGATGGTGGTAGCATTATAAATATGTCAATGTCTTTATCCCCCGCGGTCCATGTATCTCTTGCTACAGACCCGACCAACATCCCAAAAGCATCTATACCAAATTCCTTTGAGGTTTTATCAATTTTTTTTAATATATCGTTAGCTAATTCGCATAATATTATTTTTTCCTCTGAACTTGGCTTTATTTCCTTCAGGACTTCTCCGGTTATTTTTTCTATCATCTCTACACCCAGAATTAACGATAATCCCTAAACAGTCATTTGAATTTGTCATATTATGATTATGTGCAATCTAATTTACCATTAAGCCATTTGACCTTTTCCAAAAAAGTTTATTTTGAGCAAAAGTATTTTAGGATATACTTCCCTATGACTGGTATAGGTTAGCATAGAGTGATATAGAACGGATAATCATACCCATCATATACAGAAGCAGGTTTATTATCAGGGGGGGTTAATGTAAAACCAAATAAGTTTTCTATGATTCCTGATTATGGAGATATAAATGACCCAGATATTCGGGCCAAATATGGATATTTAGAGGCTTCTGTAAGTATTTTTGGGAATTGCTTTTTATTCTTGTTAAAATTGGTTTTGGGTTTGTTTATAAACAGCATATCGCTCATTGCAGACGCAGTTCATACGCTTTCGGATGTGGGGACATCTCTTGTGGTGGTATTGGGGTTTAGCATATCCAAAAAACCATCCGATGAGGAACATCCCTTTGGATATGGTAGGGTCGAACACATTGCAACATTGATAATTGCCATATCATTGATCCTCGTTGGTTTGGGCTTTATTATACAATCAATAGATAGGATCGTAAATTATGTAACCATCGTGAACCACGATCTTGCCGTAATTACAGGCATACTGATGATAGGCACTTCGGCCATAAAGGAACTGATGGCAAGATTTTCTGTCTCGATAGGAAAGAAAATAAAAAGTGGCATACTAATCGCAGATGCATGGCACCATAGAAGCGATGCATTCACAAACATCGTGGTAGGGATTGGTATAATCGGATCGACTTTTGGTTATCCTATGCTGGATCCTGTTTTTGGAGTTATAGTATCTATGATCATTATATATGTGGGGGTGGAACTGGTCAGGACAGCGTCAAATTTTTTGATCGGCCAGGCACCGGACCAGGAACTTATAGATAAAATCGATGAGATGGCAAAGTCTGTAAATGGCGTATGTGGCGTCCACATGATATCCGTGCATGATTATGGCACAAGTAAAGCCGTTTCATTACATGCCGAAGTAGAAAATAATTTAACTTTAGACGAGGCCCATCAAATTGCAGATAATATTGAAAATAAGATCAATGAGGAGATGAATTACACAACAATCGTCCACCTGGATCCCAAAAAGATGAAACCATATATCGAGATATCAAAAAGAAAGAAAAGAAAAATTGTCAACAAAATTTTAAAGGATCAGGGGCAAATTGTTTCTTTTCATAAAATTAAAATTATCAGAATAGGTGGAAAAGATGATATAAAGGTCCATCTAATTGTTAATAAAGATATGCCGGTGGGGATATCTCATGAATTGTGCCATAATCTACAGTCGCTTGTTCAAAGAGAATACGGACTTTGTGATCTGGATATTCATCTTGAACCGTGTGAGGGGGACTGTAAAGTTTGCCAATTATCATGCAGTAACAGAAAAGAGGGGGAGTTGATTGAGGGAGTATGGATCAAATAAGTATATCGAATTTTATAATATTACAGGAGATTTAATATATATTAAGTATTGAAGGCTTATGTGGTCAATAACTCGCAAAAGTCTTTTTACACGTATCTGATATTAACACTTTTATACGCCACGATGATATTTTATCTTTCATCAAGACAAACGGTTCCACAACCATCGGATTTTCTAATGATGGATTTTCTATTAAAATTTGCAGGCTTCATCAAATTAATTGGACTTGAAGCCCTTCTGATCCCTGCTTATCTGGCATATCTACATTTAGACAAGTTTTTGCATGTGGTTTTATTCACAGGTTTCGGACTTTTGACATATCTTACGATAAATAACACAAAAGCAGCCAAATATGCCCCGATATTGGTGTTGATGATTGGGGCAATATATGCCGTCACTGATGAGGTTCACCAGTCCTTTGTTATGGGAAGAACCCCAAGCCCTCTTGATTTCATTTCTGATGTTATTGGAATTTTACTCGCTATAGCGACTGTGTACTGTGTAAAGTTAATAAAGGTTTCATCCCCTCAAAAAAAAGAATATGATAATTGAATCAATTTCGGTCTCATCACCCGACCATAATCCACCACAAAAATTATTAACCCCCTATTACAATATATCATATGTCCTAGGATTATAAAATCCTAATATGTTAGGTAATCACAATCATTCATTCACGCCTTAAAAAACGTAGTTTGCTTTTTTTGCCTAACTGGAGGTAAGTATTTATGCAAAACGCTGATACAACAAAATATGTCATTCATGCGGAGATCAATGCTGAAGGGGTCGTTGAAAGGCCCGATGTCGTCGGGGCAATATTCGGGCAAACCGAAGGCCTTTTAGGCGATGAATTTGATCTGAGAGAGTTGCAAAAAACAGGAAGGATAGGGCGGATAGAAGTTATAGTCGATTCAAAAGCCGGAAAATCAGGAGGATCAATCCAGATTCCATCGAGCCTGGATAAGACCGAAACAGCCATACTTGCAGCAGCACTTGAGACTATAGATCGTGT
>DAOWMC010000186.1 GCA_030643285.1 Methanobacteriota archaeon
AATCTGTTTTATTCACTATCCGATGAGACCGTATATTTGAGATTTTTTGGTCCGGTAAAATCAATGCCCCATCATCGTTTGCAGAAGTTTGTAAATGTTGATTATACTGAAAGAATGGCAATCGTTGGAATTTTGAAAAAAGGGGAAAAAGAGGATATAATAGCAGTTGGGAGATATACAGTAGATAAAAAGACTAATATGGCAGAATCTTCATTTGTGGTACATGACGACTGGCAAAACAAAGGAATTGGATCATTTCTCCTTGAATATCTAATTGAAATAGCAAAAGAAAACAGAATTTTGGGATTCACCGCATATGTACTCGGAATGAATCGGTGTATGTTACACGTATTTCATAAAACACCTTATAAAATAGTGAGTAAGTTCGAGTATGGGAGCTATGAACTGGCGTTTAAGTTTTAACGCCTGATTTATTTTTTGTATTTGTTTAGCGATCTAAAAACACAAGATTACACAGACAAAGCCTTTAAAAAAGCTTCGATGTAAAAACGTTTTATCTATGGTTTTTAATACCCACTATACAAAAGCCTTCTTTTTAATCTTTGCCCCCAATCAATCCGCCAATCACACCGCCAACAAGGCCAAGTATCCCGATCACTACCATCAAACCTGCACCAAATCCACCGATTATTGCCCCTATAGATGGAACTAAAGTAGCAATAAAACCTGCCATTATAAAGAATGGTATCGCCGAAATGAAGCCCAATAGGATGCCAACCTTGGCACCCCCACTAACGCCACCTTTGCACATAACACCTGCAATCAATCCGCCAATAATAACTGAAATAAAAGGCGTTATGAAGAGGCCAAGGACAATTGATACAAAAACACCTATTATAGCTGGTTTAACATATTTAACCATCTTCTATCATCTCTTTCTAACAAATATATATTCTATGACCTTTTTATATAAACCATTATCATTTTCATCTACTTCATGTTATTAAATTTTATATATTAATTAATAAAATGTTTGGAAACCAGTGATTAGAGACTCTCTTCCTATTCTGTTTTTATTTTTCCCACCCCTATGAGGTGCCATCTTGTGCCAACCCTCCTGCTTATCGCAACCGAAGAACCGATTTTTGCACAGACCGGCCTTTTAAGTGTGGCTTCAACCTCATCTTTTTTTACGTTAGAGACTATACCCACCGTGGTTGCCGTGCCAACAGATAGCATCAGTGCTTCATTCACCTTAAGAGGAGTAACTTCAGTCTCATTTGACAGGCCCACCACCCGTTCAAGCAGTGTAGCACCCATTTTAAGTTTATCCCAAATGGGGGGAAGTTTATCAGGCTCACCGGCAACCTGCCCTACAAGTTCATCACTTTTTGTTATGGATGGGTCCAGCTTGGTACAAACGCCGATTAACCCGCCGGGTGTGGCCTCTCTTGTGCCCTTGCCACCTGACATAATTTGCGTAACTGTTGTTTTTATCGGTATCCATGACTTCTTCCCATCTTGCTCAACCATTCTGCCGGGTCTTGTTTCTATTTCATCCTGGGCATTTAGCATGCCCTGGGAAAGTGTTCCGCCAATAACACCTCCCTTAAATTTGTTTGGTGAAATTCCAGGTTTATTTATATCAAAGGAACGTGCAATAAACATCATAGATGACTTATCCTTATCGTGGCCCTTTGTTGGGATATATTCTTCTATCTTTTGTATGAGTAGGTCTATGTTTGCTCCCTGCTGAGCAGATATTGGAATTATTGGAGCATTTTCAGCTACAGTGCCAGCTACAAACCTCTTTATCTGTTTATAATGTTCTATTATCTTTTCTCTTGGGACCAGATCGATCTTATTCTGGGCGATTATTATATTTTTAATACCCACAAGGTTCAAAGCCATTAGATGTTCTTTTGTCTGAGGCTGTGGGCATGGCTCATTTGCACCAATCACCAGAACTGCTCCATCCATTATAGCCGCACCAGAAAGCATTGTTGCCATAAGTGTCTCATGTCCAGGCGAATCGACAAAGGAGATCGTTCTTAGCTCCTTAGTTTGAGAATTGCATAAAGGACACTTCTTTTCAACGCAATAGCAATCAGGCTCCGGGCATTTTGGGCACTTCCTAGAATTAACATCGGCATAACCCAATCGTATTGATATACCTCTTTTTAGCTCTTCACTATGCTGATCGGTCCAAATACCGGATAAAGCGCTAACAAGCGTTGTTTTACCATGATCCACATGACCGACCATTCCAATATTTACGGATGGTTTTTCCAAGTCTCCCATTACCTCCTCTTTATTACTCAGATGTATTTTGCATATATAATCTTATTTAAATGTTCTTTGTCATTTTAAACGTTCAAGGTATATATCATTTCACTAAAATTTTTAGGATTTAATGAACATATGAAATGGTAAGGGGAGATAACTAAAAAGTGATTTTTTACTATCCGCCTCCTGCAGGCGGTAAAATGGAGACTTCGTCTCCTGAACTAAGTTTTATAGAACCCTTCAGATGTCTTATATCCCTTCCATTTACAACAATTGATGAATGCTTTAGCTGACCTTTAAATTCTTTTCCGTAAATCTTTGAGCACTTTTTAACAAGCTCATTTATGTTCTTTGCTTCGATATCAAACTCACTTTTTTTGGTGATTTCTTTCAGTGTGGAAAAGACTTTTACTTTTACCATAAAATCTCCTATTTGAAAAATTTAGGAAGATGAACCCATATATTCTATTAATATCCCTGTATTTTCTTTAATAAGATCTTTCTTTTTATCAAAATCCCTGTCTGCCGTCATAAAGTATTTTATTTTATCTTCCTTTTTTAGCTGATGTGCATATGCAACATGTATTGAATCAGCAGTTGTGAGCTTAATTTTAGGCGCTAATTTAATGGTCTCATAAAATCTGTGGAATATTCTGATATCATCTATATCATTAACTTGTAACTCATCTGAAAGAATTATTGGATCAAGCCTTTTAACGGCATATTTCACAGCACCTCTTACTTTTGCTGATGAATCTAGTATTTCTTCAAAAATGGGGGGTAGTCGATATTTAGAGATATTTCTTGATAGTACACAATAAAGTTCCAAGATGGTAAAACTTGATATATAAAAAGCCCCCCGTTCTCTTGCTTCAGTTACCATTCTCTCGGCATCAGTATGTTGTTTTTCTTCTTCAAAAGCATAAGCCAATACAATGTTAGTATCAACATATGTTGACATGAACTATGTTCTCCCCTCTCTAACTGCCTCAACTACATCAAAACCTGGCAATGCCTTTGGCCCTATACCAGATTTTAACATTATATCAACGGCGTAGTTGATCATTTCATCCTCGGTAATGTTCATTTTCC
>DAOWMC010000025.1 GCA_030643285.1 Methanobacteriota archaeon
CTTTTACCATCGCCTATTATCCGCTGGTCAACCTCACGTATAGGTGTCACCTCGGCTGCTGTTCCTGTGAAAAATGCTTCATCGGCAGTAAAGAGGTCTTCTCTTGTGAGTTCCCTACGTTCAAACGGAATGTCAAGATCCTTTGCAATTTTTATAACCGAATCCATTGTTATACCTTTAAGGATGCCTGAGCTTTCAGGTGGACACAACAAAACACCACCCTCGACGATAAACAAATTCTCACCTGGCCCTTCAGAAATCGATCCGTTCAGATTAAGCAGTATCGCCTCATCGTAGCCACAGTCTAAAGCTTCCAGTTTGGCAAGGGTAGAGTTCGCATAGTTTGCAGCCGCTTTTGCCTGAGGTGGATGTATACGTGTATCAACCCTGCACCATGACGAAATTTTGCAACGAACCCCATTTTTTATACCATTTTCACCGAGGTATGGTCCCCAGTGCCATAAAGAAATGGACACGTCCACCGGATTTGGCAGTGGATTCAGACCCATCTCACCGTATCCGTAATAAGCAATCAGGCGAATATAGCATTCCCCTATGTTATTTGTGCGAATGAGGTCCAAAATACCGTCACAAATCTCGGATTCGGTGAAGGGAATTTTCATCAAATAAATCTTAGCACTATTGAACAATCGGTGTACATGATCAGTCAACCTGAACACAGCGAGCCCTTTTGGTGTATCGCGGCATCTAAGGCTATCAAATACTGCCGAGCCATAATGGAGTGCATGTGTTAAAATATGAACATTTGCCTCATCCCATCCCACCATCTTTTTATTCATCCAGATTTTTTTCGTTTTTTCCATAATACTCAACCTTCTATCAAGCTTATCATCCACACCTTGTTTTTACCTATTATTCATCGTATTAATAATATATCTTATGTCTTTTATCTGCGGTCTTTTATCTGCGGTAAATCACATAAACTTCGGTGGTTATAGCCCCATTAGCATTTAATAAGCGTAATAAGAAAACTTTTTGTATTACTTAATTGAGATAATTATAAGTGGTTTTTATGAATGGATATACAGGTGAGATGCTTAGGATAAATCTGTCTTCCGAATCGATTAAGACGGAAGAACTTGATATGGATCTTGCAGAACAGTTTCTGGGTGGCCGGGGTCTTGGAGTTAAAATATTGTACGATGAACTTGAACCAAAAACTGACCCCTTAAGTCCCGATAATAAGATGATATTTACAACCGGTCCTGTTACCGGAACAAGTACCCCGACTGCCGGTAGGTATGTGCTTGTATCCAAGTCACCGATTTCCCACACGATATTTGATTCACTATGTGGGGGGAGTCTTGGCTCGGAGCTCAAGTATGCCGGGTTTGATGTGTTGATAATTGAGGGTCGCGCATCTTCACCAAGTTACATATGGATCGATGATGGTAATGTGGAGATACGGCCTGCTGAAAAATACATGGGACTCGATACGGTCAAAGCTCAAGAAGCGGTTAAAAGAGATATAGGTAATGATTTCAAGATTGCCTGCACTGGCCCAGCCGGAGAGAACCTTGTTCGGTTCGCAATAATTAGAAACGATCATCGAGGGTTTACAAGAAATGGCCCCGGTGCAATAATGGGTTCGAAGAATCTGAAAGCCATTGCCGTACGCGGAACCAGTGATGTAGCCGTACATAATATTAAGAAATATAGAGAAGTTTTCAGGGAGATGAGGGATCTAATGAATAAAAACCCGACAACCAAGGGTGGATCGGGTGCAATGTACAACCTTGGTACAGCTGCAATATATGATATAATGAGTTCGTTCGGTATGTTGGCAACGAATAATTACCAGAGCTCACCTGTTAAAATTTCGAAGAAATTAGGTCCTGGCAAGTGGTCCAAAAAGAATCTGAAAGCCAAAAAAGCGTGTTTTGGTTGCCCGATAGCATGTGGAAGGTGGGTGGGGATCGATGAAGGTCCTTACGCCGGTACTCTCGGGGAAGGCCCCGAATTTCAGGCACTTGGTATGCTCGGTTCAAATCTAGGTATCGGTGACATAAATACCGTATTAAAGGAAAATGACATGTGTAATGTTCTGGGCCTTGACACACTCTCTACGGGTAACATACTCGGTTTTGTAATGGAGTGCTTTGAAAAAGGATTGATAACCGAAAAAGACACGGATGGATTAGAACTAAGGTATGGAAATGACGAAGCTGCTGTTGCTTTAATCGAAAAGATCGTAAACAGAGATGGTTTTGGAGACCTAATGGCCGAGGGTATAAGGACTGCAAGTGAGAAGATTGATAAAGGCTCGGAAAAGTTTGCAATTCATATGAAAGGTATGGAGATGTCTGCTTATGATTGTAGAGGTGCATATGGTCAGGCACTTGGCTTTGCAACCTCAAATCGTGGTGGATCTCACATGCAATCATGGGTTGTATTATCCGAATCCACCCGAATGGCATTTCCACTGGGAGTCGATTGGGAGATCACAGACAGAATGTCTGCAAAAGGAAAGCCAAATCTTGTTAAAAAGTCACAGGACTGGATGGCTGCGGTTAATTCAACCATTCTGTGTATATTTACGGGATTCGGAACGACGATACCCAAGTATGGCGAACTTGTATCTGCAGCAACCGGATTTGATATTGATGGTGATGGTTTCATGGAGATCGGTGAACGGATATTCCTTCTGGAGCGTGAATTCAACGCAAGAGAGGGTTTTACGAGAAAGGATGATATTTTACCATCGAGGTTTTTGGAGGAACCACTTGAGAAAGGACCAAGTAAAAATAGTGTTGTTCCATTAGATGAGATGTTAAATGAATACTATGAATTGAGGGGTCTGGATGGTGAAGGGCGCCCACTTAAAGAGAAGATGAAAGAACTTGGCCTATGAGATCCAAGATCCATGTTGTTGTAAGTGGAAGAGTCCAGGGTGTATTTTTCAGGTATTTCACCAAAGAAAATGCGCAGAAACTTGGGCTTTTCGGTTGGGTAAAAAACACAGGAGATGGAAACGTAGAGCTGGTGGCGGAAGGCGAGAAAGGCGATTTGGAAAAGTTGATTGGTAAACTAAGGAAAGGGCCGCCCCTTGCAACAGTTAGGGACTTAAAAGTGGAATGGGATGACAATTCGGAGGAATTTACCGAATTCAGTGTTAGGTATTAAAGCAATTCGGGGCAGATGGAGGAATTGAGAACCAATTGAAGCTTTCAGCGATGAAACTGATGTGTGAATGTGGTGAAAAGTTAAAAAATCACTGGATTTTTAGATAGTGCCACATCAGCCATACAAATAATCTTTGTTTTTCAAAACAGGAACTACTCTAAGATCTCCGAGACAATCGCCCAGAATCTATTATCATCTACTCCAGAATGCATCTTAAGGGTTCTTTCTTTTACCTCATCAAACATATCACATCTCTCTTTTTTGCCAATACTTTCCTGCTCTTTTTTAATTTTATCCAAAATATCGCAGATCTGGTCATCAGTTGCTTCTATGTTCTTTGATTTTAGCTTGCGCCTAATTATATGCCTTCCTGTGAATTTTCCTAAAATAAACAGACGTTTTCGCCCCACTGATTCTGGTGCTATTGGCTCATATGTGAGTGGGTGGCCAAGTTCACCGTGGACATGAATTCCGGATTCATGGCTGAAGGCATTTACTCCAACGATGGCTTTATGAATTGGTAATGGGACTGTGAAAAATTTTTCGGTGAGTGTCGATAGTTCGTAAAGCATATCTGTTTTTATATGTGTATCTATGCCGTAAAGAACCTCAAGTGCCATAACAACCTCTTCAAATGCGGCGTTTCCGGCACGCTCCCCGTATCCATTTATGCATATAAGTGGAAATGTAACACCCTCCTCCACGGCTGCAAGCGTGTTTGCCGTGGCCAGTCCAAAGTCATTGTGACAGTGAATGGCGAGTGGAACCTTTTTAATCTTCCATATCTCGTCTCTTAGTCTGCTCATCAGGTACTTCATAGATAGTGGGCGCAAAAATCCGACTGTGTCACATGCACATATTCTGTCAGCACCTGATTCTATGGCAGTTTTATAAATTTCAACCAAAAAATCAAACTCACTTCTTGAGGAATCCTCTAATATGAAATCAACCACAACTCCGTGATCTTTAGCATACCCTATAGAATCGCTTACTCGATCCAGGACCTCCTCTCGTGTCATCTTAAGCTTATACTTTAGATGAAGATTACTTGAGGCGATAAAAAGCGGAATCTCGTCCACACCACAGTCAATACAGGCATCTATATCTGAATGGAGTGCTCTTGCAGGGGCAGCGATAGAAGCAGAAAAACCTTCATTAGCTATTCTTTTGACTGCTTTTGCCTCGCTTTTTGAGACTGCGGGAAAGCCGGCGGCTATTACTGCCACACCCATATCATCCATTAATTTTGCAATTTCGGTCTTTTCATCTATCGTTAAAAATACACCGGGAGTCTGCTCACCGTCTCTTAATGTCTCATCCCAGATAAAGACCTCTTTTGGTAAATGTTTTGGTTTTATATCCTTCAGATTATTATAATTCTCAATAAGACCTTCATTTGACACTACTTTATATTTATGAAAGGCTATGTAATTAAACTTACGTAATTGTTATTTTATGTTAAATTGCGTCCCTTACTTCTTCTAATATCTTGCCAAAAAATGATTTGTGACTGCCTTGTTCTCCACCTACTTTTGCAAATTCCTTGAGCAAATCTTTTTGTTTTTCACTCAGATGAGTTGGAGTTACCACCCTCACCTTAACCTGCTGGTCTCCCTTTCCAAGTCCTCTAAGGTTCGGAATTCCTTTACCTTTCAACTTAAAGACTGTATCTGTCTGGGTGCCTGCCGGAATCTTTACCTTTTCTTTTCCATCCAATGCAGGTACTTCAATCTCATCCCCCAATGCAGCCTGGCCAAAGCTTATAGGTATCTCACAGGTCACATCATTTCCCTGTCTTTCAAATATATCGTGCGGTTTAACGTGAAATAAAACGTAAAGATCTCCAGGTGGCCCACCCATAAAACCGGCATCTCCTTTCCCACTTACCCTCAGGCGTGTCTCATCGTCCACCCCTTCGGGAACCTTTACACTTATTTTACTCTTCTGCCTTACCCTCCCCTCACCATCACACGTTTCACATGGGTGTTTTATTATGACTCCATCACCGTGGCAGGTATTACACGTTGTAATGCTTACAATCTGACCAAAAGGTGTCCTTCTCGCAACTTTTATCTGCCCAGTACCCCGACAAGTTGGACAGGTATCTTTTTTCATACCCGGCTCACATCCGGTTCCATCACAGACTTCACACAACTTTACATGGCGTATCTCTATTTCCGTCTCGAGGCCAAAGGCCGCATCTTCAAGTGTTATTCCAAGGTCATATCGCAGATCAGGACCCTTCTTTGGCCCACTTCTGCCACGCCTGCTTCTGCTTTGATCCCCTGCACTAAAGAATGCATCAAATATGCTTCCAAATCCACCACCACCAGATCCGAGATCTCTGAAGATGTCTCCAAAGTCGGCCCCTCTGAATATATCATCTGTTGAAAATCCACCCAGTCCGGCATGCCCGAATTGATCATATCTTGCCCGTTTTTTGATCATCCGATAACACCGCATAAGCCTCAGAGATTTCCTTAAATTTCTCCTCTGCATCTTTCTGATTGTCCCGGTTCACATCGGGATGATGCTCTTTTGCCAGTCCACGGTACGCTCGCTTTATATTGTCTTTTGTCGAGCCTTTATCAATTCCCAGGACCTCGTAGTAATCGCGTTTATTCACTCTTCTTCACCCCAAGTGCCCATCTCACGATTCATAATTTGATACAATAATAAAGCCAATATTGACCTGTTAACAATAAATAAAAAAAATTAAAAAGAAAAGATTACCTTGCAGCCTTGGCAATTCTCTCTTTTTCTCCTTTTTTGCCCACTGAATAGCTTCTAACCTCATCCTTTGAGGCGGCTATGATCTCATTGGCTAAACACTCTTCTATTGATCTTCTTTTCTTAAAAGCAGCAAGATTAGCACCTCTTGTAATGAACATCAATGCGCAGTCTACTCTGCGTTGCGGTGCGGTATCAACTGCCTTTGGAACCGAAATACCACCATACTTCAGCCTGACTGTTTCTTCTCTCTGCCCGGCGTTTTCGATGGCATTTATTAAAACCTGTACCGGATTTTCCTCTGTTCTCTCGTGAATTATATCAAAGGCACCCATGACGATATTATAGGCTTTTTGTTTTTTACCTGTGTTCTGCCCCTTTCGCATCATCTTATTTACCAGCCGTTCCACGATAGAAATTTCGGATTTGTGGAACTGCTGTTTTGAGTGCCTGCCACCAGAGTATATAATAGGATTTAATGTAATGTACATTTCCATTCCCGGATCGTGTATCTCGATCTCGTCCAACTCCCATTTGCCAAATAATTTCATGTTCACCTCATTGGCTTTTCCTTTCTCCCTCTTACCATCTCACGCAGCGAAACATTGTTTACTGCTACAACCTTAAATCGGACGCCGGGGATGTCACCCATTGATCGGCCCATTCTACCGCCGATTCGCTCGATCATCACCTCGTCATGCTCATCAATAAAACTTATGGCCCGCACACCAGGGCAGAATGCCGTTACCTGTATACCATTTTTAATTAGCTGCACACGCACGCATTTTCTTATAGCCGAGTTGGGCTGTTTTGCTTCTATACCAACCTTTTCAAGGACGATTCCTTTACCCATAGGCGCACCCTTTAAGGGGTCTGCTTTAACATTCAGACCACGTGCTCTTCTTGAGTAATGTCTGTCCTTCCATCTAAAATTCTTCCTTTCCTTTCTAAGCTTCCTAACGGCATACATTCCCTGACCCATATGACAATCACCCTTCACATCAATGATAATATATTTTTGCTTTTGCAGTTATAATATTAAAGTTATTATAAACCTTATATTGAAAACAGGTTAAAGCATTATAAAGGTGACGTTTAAGTATGGAGTTCGATCCAAAAGAGATTAAAAAACAGGCAGGCGATGATTTTGAGCGTGCCTGGATAGATGGTAAAAGATATGTATCACACCCAAAAGCCGATGAGAGATTTCCAAAAATGTCGATTGGTTTGGGAAGGACGCATCCCATATTCGATACGGTTCAACGTCTGAGGATGGCGTATACAAACCTTGGCTTTGAAGAGATGATCAACCCGCTAATAATTTCAGATGAGCATGTTTACAAGCAGTTCGGGGGAGAAGCAATGGCAGTTTTGGATCGATGTTTCTATCTTGCAGGGCTACCCGCACCGAATGTTGGCATCTCGGATGAACGCATATTAAAGATGAGTGAGCTGTTTGGAAAAAAATTATCAGAGGATGATGTCGAGACTGTGCGAAAGATTTTTCACGGTCTTAAAAAAGGTGAAATTGAGGGAGACGACTTAGTCTTTGAGATGTCCAAAGCGTTAGATGTGCCCGATTCAAAGGTTGTTAGTCTTTTCGATAAGGTCTTTCCGGAGTTTAAGGACCTTTTACCAATACCATCAAAATTGACGCTTCGAAGCCACATGACTTCGGGATGGTTCATAACGCTTTCCTCTATCTGGGAAAGATACAAAGCCCCAATTAAATTATTCTCCATAGACAGATGCTTTCGGAGGGAACAGCAGGAGGATCCAGTAAGGCTAATGACATATTTTTCAGCGTCCTCGGTGATTTTGGATGAAGAAATAAGTTTGGATCATGGTAAGGCAGTTGCAGCCGGGCTTTTATCTCAATTTGGGTTTAAAGACTTTAAATTCAGACCTGATGAAAAGAGAAGTAAATACTATATTCCAGATACCCAGACCGAGGTTTTTGCATACCACCCGAAACTTGTGGATTCGGGTACAAAGTATGGGGACGGGTGGGTGGAGGTTGCAACGTTTGGAATATATTCACCTATTGCACTTTCGCAGTATAATATTCCATATCCTGTAATGAACCTTGGCCTTGGTGTTGAAAGGCTTGCCATGATTCTTTATGATTCATCTGACCTGAGGGCGCTTTCGTATCCTCAATTTTATTCATCGTGGGATATGTCGGACTTGGAAATCGCAAAGCTAATATCTATAAACAAAAGACCCATGTCGGACGAAGGCTATGATATAGCAGATGCCATTTCTCGTATCTGTGAGGCACACGGAGACGAACAGAGTCCATGCGAGTTTAAAGCATGGGAAGGCAGGATATTTGGAAAAACAGTCAAGGTCTGGGTTACTGAGCCAGAAGAAAAAACAAAGCTTTGTGGCCCGGCGTATCTCAACGAGGTGATTGTCCATAACGGTGATATATTCGGGCTCCCAAGGACAAAAAAATGGGAAAAGAAATTTAGGGAAGGTGTAAATACACAGATCCGATTTCTGGATGCCTTTTCATACCTTGCAGCCTATGAAATTGAGCGCTCGGTGATTGAGGGAACAAAAGCAGAAACGAGGATTAGAATTGCAAAGGTACCCGGTGATGTTAATATTTCAATTCACAGGGTTGCACATCGCCACATAACGGATAATAATCTTAAAATCGATATGAGAGGGCCCGTTTTTATAACTGTGAGGATGGAGGTCTCTTAGCATTTCACGTCCGTTAATACACGTGATTTTGGGGTTTGGTCTGTAATATAGAAACTTTTTTAAGCTTTGTGAGAAATTGTTAGGTATTGTTAGGTATTGGGGGCAAAAAAAGCTATGAGGAAATTGGTATTGTTGGTAAGTTTATTGGTGCTCGGGCTGATGATGATTAGTCCGGTTCTGGGAGCGTACGATGACGGGTGTTCGTGTCATAAAAATATGGAACCCACTAGAGATGAATCAGCGTACTTGGAGTCTGTTCACGGTACAAAAGGTATTAGCTGTACACAATGTCATACAGGTTTTGACGAACAACCGCATCCACAACTTTCTGTAGATTGTGATAATGTGGAATGCCATTCGAAAGGATATACAGTGACTTCAAACTGGGTTGTATCAAATCACGATGCGATTGTTTCAGAAACTTCAGAAGGAGAATCCGGAACCGATGAAGGAGACTCTGAAGGTGAAGGTGAAGAATCCGAAGAAGAGGAATCGCAGGAAGTGACAGGTGAGGAGGAGACTGAGGGTGAAGAATCATCTGGAGCGGCTTCGGGATCATCGGGGGCACCTGAAAGCGAAGATGAAGAATCCGGTGAAGTTGAATCA
>DAOWMC010000193.1 GCA_030643285.1 Methanobacteriota archaeon
CTTCCCGTCGCCGATGTTTCCGGTACATGCCTTTTTTTGTATTATATCACAAACCTTTTCGACATCTTTATCCTCCACAACGACCTCGATCTTCGTCTTTGGAAGCAGATCTACGATGTATGTCTCTCCTCTCCATTGTTGTGTGATACCTTTCTGTCTTCCACGTCCCTTTACCTCCGTTACAGTCATGCTTCCGAGTCCCTCACTGTCCAGTCCGTTTTTCACGTCTTCCAATTTTGTTGGTCTTATTATTGCCTCTATCTTCTTCATACTTACTCACCATCCTTTGACGATGACTTTGTCTGCACAAAGTCAGGATATGCTGAAACACCGTGTTCACCAATGTCGAGTCCCTGTAACTCCTCTTCTTCTGATACTCTTATACCTATCGTACGTTTAAGTAGGTAAAACATCAAGAGCCCAAGTCCGAACGCCCATGCGAAGTTCACAAGTACACTGATGAGCTGGCATGCGAAAAATCCTGCGTTTCCATACAGTAGACCGGTAACCATCGGGCCTTCAGTCGTGTAGTTGCCATAAGTTCCGTCTGCAAACAATCCAAGGGCCAAAAGACCCCACAAACCGTTAAAACCGTGAACTGATACTGCGCCAACCGGATCGTCCACATGAAGCTTCCAGTCAAGGAACCAGACGCCAAGATAGGTTACTATTGCAGCAACAATTCCGATAAATACCGCTGCTTTGGTGTTAACCCACGCACACGGTGCGGTTATTGCCACAAGTCCCGCCAGAACCCCATTTCCAGTCATACTGACATCGGGTTTTCCGAATCTCCACCAGGTCAGGCACATCATTGTGAATGCACCGGCGGCCGATGCAAGAACCGTGTTAACCGCTATTATCGAGATCCTCAATTCCGTTGCTGCAAGCGTGCTTCCCGGATTGAAACCGAACCATCCAAACCACAGGATGAATACGCCAAGTATTGCAAAATTCAGGTTATGACCAGGTATGGGCTTTGGAGTACCATCCTTTTTGTACTTACCAATCCTTGGCCCTAAAATGTATGCACCCGAAAGTGCTACAAAGCCGCCAACACCGTGAACCACGCCTGAGCCCGCAAAATCAAGTGCACCATATCCACCACCAAGGCCGGTCATGAAACCGGATGAGCTGAGCCATCCACCACCCCATATCCAGTGCCCATAGATTGGATATATGAAAGCGCTTATCAAAATGCTGTAGATCAGATAAGTTCTAAATTTCGTTCGCTCTGCCATTGCACCCGATACGATCGTTGCTGCAGTTGCACAAAATACCATCTGGAAGAACCATAACATGGCCGTGCTTACATCGTAGGCGTCACCTCCAAGGAAGAACCCATCCATGCCTATCAGGCCATAAGAAGTTGCACCAAACATGAATGCAAAGCCTACGGCCCAGTAAACGAGTGCTCCTGCCGAAAAGTCCATCATGTTCTTCATAAGTATGTTAGCAGCGTTCTTTGCCCTTGTAAGTCCAGTTTCAACCATTGCAAAGCCTGCCTGCATGAACATCACAAGAAATGCACAGATCAGCACCCATACGAAGTTAACAGGGGCATCGGGATCTTCTGCCAGTGTCTTTGCACCATTTGGGTCACCTGCCATTGATATTGGAATAACACTAAGTAATAGAAGTGCCACCAATATCGCCTGTATTACCTTTGTCTTCATTATTGTTTTCACCTTAATTTAACTAATACCTCAATTAGATAAAGCATTATTTGAGAATATATCATAAAAAGTATGAAAAGTTAAGAAATATATCAATAAAATTATAAATGTTTGAGTCACTGATTTGTCAAGCGTTGCAGTATAAAAGATCAGCACCTATAAAAATCATTTTTCGGTATATTCGCGATTTATCTTTTTAGAGTTCCTGAAGAGAGGGGGGAGTCAGATGTAATATAAAGAAATTTGGTGATGTGAACAGATTATAGATATAGAATGTTTCCAGGTGAAATATTTTAAGGGATTGAAAACATGTTAATATCAATAGCAAGTGGAAAAGGTGGGACAGGAAAAACAACTGTTGCGGTAAATATGGCATTGGCGCTGATGGTTGCTGAAAATATCCAACTCTTAGACTGCGATGTGGAAGAGCCAAATTCGCATATCTTTCTCAAGCCTGAGGTAAAAGAAGAAAATCCAGTCTACATAAAAGTCCCAAAGATAGACAGAAAAAGATGTGATTGCTGCGGTAAGTGCTCCGATTTTTGCGAGTTCAATGCCATCTTTGTCGTAAGAAGGGACCTCGATACAGACATAAAAGGAGATGTTTTAACATTCCCAAATCTCTGTCACGGGTGTAAAGGATGTGCAATCGTCTGCCCAAATGATGCGATAACGTATGAAAACAGGGTGATGGGTGTTGTTAGGAAGTGCAGCGTAGGTGGCATGAATTTTGTTTATGGTGAACTAAATGTAGGCGAGCCGATGGCTGTCCCAGTCATAAAAGCCGTAAAAAAGGAGATTGATATTAAAAAAACGGTTATGATCGATTCACCTCCGGGGACCTCCTGTCCGGCGATAAACTCAGTTTATGGAAGTGATTTTTGCCTTCTGGTAACAGAACCGACCCCTTTTGGATTGTATGACATGGAGTTAATGGTGGAGGTTTTAAGAGAACTTGGAATTCCTTTCGGTGTTATTATAAACAGGGCAGGGATTGGTGATGAAGGGGTTTATGATTACTGCAAATCTGAAGGAATTGATATTATGCTCGAGATTCCCTATGATCGGAGGATCGCGGAGCTTTACGCAACTGGATCGACGTTTGTGGACGAGATAGATGGGTGGAATGATAAATTTTCTCATCTATTTGAAGAGATTAAAACGGTGGTTGAGCGATGAAAACGGTCTATGGACCCGTTCCTTCCTGGCGTCTTGGAAGATCGATTGGTGTTGATCTTATATCCCAAGAGAATAAAGTATGCCCTTTTGATTGCACCTACTGTCAACTCGGTAAAACAAAAGAAAAAACGATTAATAGGGCAGTTTTCGTTGAAACGAGCAAAATAGGAAGAGATTTGCCGCCGGTTCTTGAAAAATCGGATGTAGATGTGGATGTTGTGACTTTCTCTGGAACAGGAGAACCCACCCTTGCATTGAACCTGGGGGAAGCTGTCGATGCTGTACGTGGGCTGACCGCCCTACCCATAGCCATTCTAACGAACGCTTCGTTGATGTATTTGGAAGAGGTTCGAATCAGCTTGACAAAATTTGACCGGGTGATTGCAAAGCTCGATGCACCAAACGAAAAGATCTTTAAGGAGATTAACAGGCC
>DAOWMC010000140.1 GCA_030643285.1 Methanobacteriota archaeon
ATGCAAGTCAAACTTAAACAGACTGAAGAAGCCCTCAAACAGGCAAAGGAGAGATATAAGGAGTTTTTTGATGGTGCAAACGAGATAAACTTTACAACCAATGCCGACGGGTTTTTGCGTACGGTCAATAGACGGGTAGAAGAAATTACAGGGTACACAAAAGAAGAGTTGAAAGGAAAGAATGTAATCAAATTTGCTCACCCCGACGATAGAAAAAAATTTTTTAAGTTCTGGAGACAAATTCATGAAGGAAAAAGACCGACACATGAACTAAAAATACGCAACAAACAGGGAGATACAATTTATGCACTGGCAAGTGGAAGGTCAATTGAGGTGGATGGGAAAATAATTGAAATCCAGTACAATGCTCAGGATATTACCGAGCGCAAACATACAGAGGAAGAACTCAAAAAGTCAAAAAAGGCAGTAGAGATTGCGAACCTTGAACTTGCTGCCATTAATCTGGATCTGGAAATGTCCACCTTAAAAGCAAATGAAATGGTCGTTGAAGCAGAGGCATCCAACCGGGCAAAAAGTGAGTTTTTAGCGAACATGAGCCATGAAATCCGCACACCTATGAATAGTGTCCTTGGTATGGTGGACCTTGTCCTGGAATCGGATCTTGATACTGAGCAGAGAAAGTTCCTCCGGATGGCTAAATCATCTGCATATTCACTTTTGGATATAATAAATGACATACTCGATTTTTCAAAAATAGAAGCAGGTAAGATGGATCTGGAAACTATTGATTTTAATCTTACTGAAACGATAGATGGGTTTATAGGTCCGCTTTCCTATCGTGCAAATGAAAAAGGTCTCGAGCTCTTACTTTATATCGATCCGAAGGTACCCATAGATATGACTGGCGATCCTACCAAGTTCAGACAGGTGATCGTGAATTTAATTGGTAATTCAATAAAGTTTACTGAAGAGGGTGAGATTGAACTATCTATAGGGGTGAAAAAAGAGGCAGATAAATGTGTTGAACTTCATGTGTCTGTGAGGGACACCGGTATAGGAATTTCAGATGAAAAGAAAGATACGATCTTTCATAGTTTTACCCAGGCAGATGGTTCCACAACAAGAAAATACGGTGGTACCGGGCTTGGACTTACGATTTCAAAGAAACTTGTGGGGATGATGGGAGGTGAGATATGGGTTGAAAGTGATGTTGGCAGGGGAAGCACCTTTCATTTTACCGCAGAGATTGATTTGCAATCAGGTACACATCCTATTTCAGATAGGGCCTGTAAAGATCTTGAAGGTTTATCGGTTCTTATAATAGATGACAATCTCTCAAGTAGGATTATACTGAATAGAACAGTCAATTCATGGGGAATGACTGCCACAGAAGCTGAATCCGGAAAGAAAGGTATCGGAAAAGTTCTGGATGCCCAAAAATCAGGTAATTCCTTTGATCTGATTCTCCTTGATTATCTTATGCCCGAGATGGATGGGTTGGATGTTGCAAGAGCGCTTCAAAAACAGTGTATGGATAATATTCCAATAATAATGCTAACAAGTGCAGATTTGAGGCAGGTAAATAATAGCGAATTGGGGATTACTTCAGCTCTTATGAAACCAGTGACCCCCTCAGACCTTATGAACACCATTTGTAACACTATTCTTGGAATTAAATGTAAAGATACTTATGACACACCCAAAAAGAAGATGCCAAAAATATTTAAAGAATTAAAAGTCCTTTTAGCAGAAGATAACGAAGTAAATCAGATTCTTGAAATGGAATTACTTAAAAGAAGAGGAATAAATCCTGTTTTGGTAGAAAATGGATTGAAAGCCGTAGAAAAATTCAAAGAAGAGGAATTTGACCTTATACTTATGGATGTTCAGATGCCAGATATGGGTGGTGTAGAGGCGACCGGAAATATAAGAGAGATTGAAAGAGAGACTGGTGGACATATTCCAATAGTAGCCCTCACCGCTCATGCTATAGATGGAGATAAGAAACGATTCTTGGATGCAGGCATGGATGATTATGTTTCAAAACCCATTAGAGAGGAGGATCTTATGGGGGCAATAGGAAGGTGTATAGAAGTCAGGGATAAGGATGGGGATGTGTCTTTTGTACCTTATGACCCATCTGTACCTGACACATTCCAAAAAAACCTTCCAGAAAAACTTAAAGCACTGGAACATGCCATCGAAAATGAGGATTTCATGAAGATAAAAACAATTGCCCATGACTTGAAAGTTTCATCGGGTGGTATTTCTGCTGAACGGGTTCAAAAAGTGGCGTTAGAGCTGGAAAAATCAGGAATAGAAAAAGATATGGATAAAGTTAAAATTTTAATGGTAGGGCTAAAAGAGGAGCTGGAACCGTTAGAATATATGATAAACACACATGTAGGGGGATTATATGAAAACATTAAAAGATGAGAATGATAAAACATCAAATTCTAAGAGTTTGTTTAAAAAGGGGTCAGTTGTACAGTCGGATAAGTACCAATCAACAATTCACCTTCTGACTATCATAGCGATCTTTGCACTTATTTTTGAGTCGGTCAGGATTATAATTTTTTCATTCTTCTTGCAGTCCGCACCTTTATGGTTCAAGGTGCTCTTTGATTCCATCTTTTTGATTGCCCTGCTTTTACCCGTATTATACTTTTTCTTAGTCCAGCCGTTGATTCATCAGATCACAGAACGTAATCGGGTAGAGGAAGAACTTAGAAATTCAAAAGAAGCGGTAGAGTCTGTTAACTTTAAACTTGCCGCCACCAATATTGAAATGGAAACGGCCATTTTACGGGCAAATGAGATGGCCCTTGAAGCAGATGTGGCCAATCATGCAAAGAGTGAGTTTTTAGCAAACATGAGCCATGAAATCCGCACACCCATGAATAGTGTCATTGGTATGGTGGGCCTTGTCCTTGATTCCGATCTTGATCCAGAGCAGAGAAAGTTCCTGGGTATGGCTAAGTCATCTGCATATTCACTTTTGGAAATAATAAACGACATACTTGACTTTTCAAAGATAGAAGCAGGTAAGGTGGAACTGGAAAAAATTGAATTTGATCTTGGCGAAATGATAAACAAACTTATAGGTCCACTTTCCTATCGTGCCCAGGAAAAGGGCCTTGAATTCTTAATAGATGTAGATCCGAAAGTGCCCCCTAATCTGATTGGTGATCCCACCAAGTTCAGGCAGGTGATTATGAATCTGATTGGCAATTCAATAAAATTTACAGCAGAAGGTGAGATTGAATTTTCCATAGGGATTGAAAAAAAGACAGATGAAACGGTAAAACTTCAGGTGAGTGTAAGAGATACAGGTATAGGCATTTCCAATGAAGAAAAAGATAATATATTTATTAGTTTTACTCAGGCAGATGGTTCGACCACAAGAAAGTACGGTGGTACGGGATTGGGGCTTTCGATTTCAAAAAAGCTTGTTAAAATGATGAATGGTGAAATATGGGTTGAAAGTGAGGTTGGTAAGGAAAGTACTTTTCATTTTACCGCAGAGTTTGGTATACAAGCTGGCCCCCAACCTGCATTGAAGCTGCTATCAGAGGAAGAGGCAGTAGGTAGTAGTGATACACTCAAAAATAAGATGCCAATAGGATTACTTGAGGGTTTAAAAGTTATTTTAGCAGAGGATAACGAGGCAAATCAGATTCTTGAAATGGAATTGCTTAAAAGAAGAGGATTAAAACCTGTTTTGGTGGAAGATGGTTATAAGGCGGTAAAAAAGTTTAAAGAAGGTGGATTTGACCTTATACTCATGGATGCACAGATGCCAAAGATGGGTGGAATAGAGGCAACCAAAAGGATAAGAGCGATTGAAAAGACGACGGGTGAGCATATACCAATAATTGCCCTCACCGCTCATGCGCTGGACGGAGATAAAAAACGATTCTTGGATGCAGATATGGATGGTTATGTTTCAAAACCCATTAAAGAAGATAATCTTATGGAAGCGATAAGCAGATTTGTTTCAATTGAAGATGCTGTAAAAGAAGAGCCACGGACGAAAAAAAATGATGGTAGAAAACCATCTGATCCATCTATACTCAACATGGATGAATTTCTGGACCTTGTCTCGGGCGACAGGGATCTGGCAAACACGGTTCTTTTGACCTATAAGAA
>DAOWMC010000114.1 GCA_030643285.1 Methanobacteriota archaeon
AATCTGTAGAAAATTTGAAGGAATTTATAATGGGGGAGACTCAAGACCTCTTCAAAAAACCGAGTTATGCCAAAGGAAGGTTTGAAAAGTTTTCTTCTACCTTTCAAAAAATATTCAATCACGATTTTTGCAATTTGTTATCGTAATGACTATATTCTTGTTTGGTGTTACATACTCTGCTCTTAGTTTCGTTGTTACGCCCATAAAACAACTTAACTAAGAGCATCTTGATCTTATTATCCGTCTAAGTTGGGTTTTATTACTTTGTTACCTTGCAGGTTTTATAAGATCCCTATCACCTTCGGGCATGAACTCTTTAAGCACGCCCTTGGTGACTTCATGCCTGATATTTCCAAAATCAAAGGCCAGATTCGGATCTGAAAATGCCACTTTTACAACAGGGCTCAATACCCAAGCATCACCTCTTGCAGCATGAGCTGCAGCACATCCGATTACGGATGAATCTATATGGCCCGGTAGTGAAAGCATACTCATGTTTACTCCCCTTAGTTCTGGCAACATACCTTCTTCAGGTCGCAGCGATGCGGAATTACCCATCATAATGTACTCCATCGCATCGGCTGCACCAAAACCACCACGACCCCATGATTCTTTCATGAGGTGGCAAAATGAGTATGTGGATGCAATAACGGCGGCAAGGGAATTTCCAGTTGCAAGACCAACTGCCATTGCCGAGCCAATTGCAACTCCTGCCTGTCTAACCGCCCCGCCCCACATGTGCTCCAACAGAAGTGGGAATCTATCCAGAGCTTCCATGAACATGAAAGTGATATTTTCCGAGATCTCCCGTATCACATCAAATGATGGTTTTGCACACCCGAGTCCACCATACTTATTCTTTATCCAGCCGGTAAGAAATGGTGAACCCAATCCACCCATGTCTCCAAGATCGATAAATGCATTTGCTACCGCAGTGACCGGACCTATCCCGCCTGCCATGTAACTTCCAAACCATATAAGCTCATAAAACATTGCCCCAAGCGCACCGACATCTCCAACATAATTCAATACATCATCCTGTGTCGGCATAGGTGTCTGACATATGTCACCTATATAACCAACGGGGACCCCCCCTGGTTCATTTGGAGACCTTGCCCTTCTGGGCCATGTCAACGTGCCGATTTGAATCGTCTGGAGGTGCTTTGCAACAAGTACAAGATCAGATACTGCTGAATAACCACCACCAAGATTGTAAGCTGTTACCAGTCCAAGAGATGTTGAAGTGTTGTCCCACCTATTGACAATTCCACCATCTGCTATCCTGACGGCGATCGTTGGAATTCTTGAAACCTGGTATGTGTGATCTCCTATCGCATCTGTTAATTTTTCGGCCTGCCACTCTGGAAATCCATCATCGATATTAATAAGAAATCTTTGGTCTATCTGATCTGCCAGTTCTTTATTTCCTATTATAAGCTTGGTATAGGCATCCTTGGTCATTCCGGGGTGAATTTCTGCCATATGTTCCTGTGCAAGGGCGCCTCCTGCAATAGCATGGTTTTTACACTCCAAGTAATGATTTATGGTCTCTGGAGTCACGGTCGCCCCTATCCTCTGCTCCAATACGCGATGTGCCATGTCAAGGCCTATTATAGAGGTTCTTTTTATATCATCAACAGATTGCTGTATCGCCGCATTGTTGATCGTATGAAAATCATCTATCTCCCCGAATGCGTCCACTCCTGAAAGTTTTAATGGTGCAAGATATCTCTGCCCGAGTGGTACACCAAGGTCCTCCCTATCCCCTTGATATCCGGGAATACCCCGTTCTTTTGCAAGCTGGTGAGCATATTCAACAAACTCGGTTTTCCTTTTCGATTGTCTCCATCCACCGAATTCGTAAAAGGTTGTGGTCTTTGCAGCAAGATCGCTTGCTTTATCTAGATTATACATCCTCTGAAAATTTTCCATTGTCTTTTTAAGGGCTGCTACCCTACTAGGCTCCTTACTCATCTTCTCCACTCCACAAATTAAAAATCTTCTCGGCTCCAAATGTAATATATTTTACTGTTCAATTGAACATTTCTCCATAATTTTAAGTAGGATTATCTGCTGCCTCTGCTATCTTCTCCACTGGCTTTTCGAGTTCTGGCATGATAGTTCGTAATTTGAATAGATATTCAGATGTCATTTTTGGTGAAAAAGTCTGAGTACCCGCATCAAGACACATTGATGCACAAAGGCATGGAAACACGAATCCTACTGAACCTTTTAGGGCCAGGTATTCTCCCTTAAACAATCCGGGGCCGCCTCCACCATATATGGAATGGGTTAGCCATTCGGTATTGTTTGATGCACCATGAGCCCTGCCAAAGTCAACGCTTGGAAGCCCTGTTCTTAAAATAAGAAGGTCATTATAGAAAAGCATCGCGGATGGGACTCCCTGGATTGCCCTTGAAACCCCTGCATTTTGTATGGCTGCGGCCATCTGCCCGGAAGCAGCGTAGGCGTTCCACAGGGGAACATCATTTGCAGAGAATATTTTAAATCCTGACGGGAGTGTCTTTTTAACATAGATTACACCATCCTCAAAAGCACGCTTGATCACTTCATCAATTATATCGACGAGTTTTCCACTTTTTCCAGTGTCTCGTATCAATTCGTAGGTCATATTATTCGCATTGAGGCCCTGGTATGCAAATCCTAACAGATGGAACCGTTTATAAGGGCCAAGCGCACCACCACATTCAAACGATGCTGCATGCTCTAAAACTGACCCAAGTGCCGCAGCATCAAATGTCCTGTTATTTGTAAGGGCGACAACGTCATTTACGGAAAGGCTTCTGTATGCATTTCCTGTACCCTCAAGTGTTGTTGGAAAACTAAGAAGAGCTGAAACAGCCCCCGTGGGTGAAGTAGTCTGAGGGTACCTGCCTAAAAGGGCTGACTTTATCATATCAGTACCATCAAAAAGACCCAGATCGAATATATTGATTAAGGCATAAGCCACAGCAGTTGCGGAAAGCAGGTAAACCTGAGAGTAATCGGTGGCTAAATTAACACAACTTGAAGGAAGCTGAACCACAAGTAATTTGTCGACTACATCCACCTGAGTATCATCCCCGGGAGCCACTTCTATTAGCTTCTTCACCTCTTCAGCAATTTCATCTGCTCGTTCTATTATAGGTAGATCAAGCTCCCTTCCAAGTATCTTACATTCCGAGCCTATACCAATTGTCCCGCCAACTTCTCCGGTCTTTAGCGAATTTTCTAATTTATTTAAGTTAACTAAACCCATTCGTTTAATTCTAAATAAGATTTCCCTGATTGCCCGATTTTTATATGGATTTATCGCATCCAATGAAATGTCTTTGGCTAAGATTTCCCCCCTATCATCATATATGCTTAACGTTTCACCATTATTCATATTTCCTGACCTCTATAAACTGATAATCAATTGCCTCTTCAATATAATACGGCTTAATATTTAAATATATATAAAATACATAATGCCTATACATGAAGTATAAGGTACACATTCAAAGGTCTTGGTTTTGATTAAACTTCAGTCAATCTGGACATATGCAGGCCTCTGCCACACGTGTTTAGATGAATGTGCCTTGACCAATGAGTTATTTTGCTTATAACTTAACCAGCTGAATCTTTCTTATGCCCTCAACCGTACTAAGCTTGTTAAGAACGCTCTTTTGGACGGGGCTATCGATGTTTAGAACCATTATTGCATCCCCACCAACCGATTCTCTTCCAACCTGCATTCCTGCTATGTTTACATCATTTTCCCCTAAAATCAACCCGACCGACCCAATAACCTTTGGTTTATCCTTGTATCTTGATATGAGCATGTATCCCGCGGGTTTGGCATCCACCCGGTATTCATCTATTTTAACAATCCTTGCATCGTCTTTTCCAAATAATGTCCCTGCAACTTTTTTTATTTCTTTATCGGTGTCTAAACACAAGGTTATCAAGCTGGTGAAGCTTTCCACTGTTTCAGTTTTACTCTCAACTATCTTTATACCCCGGTTTTTAGCGATCAGGGGTGCATTTACAAAATTTACATTAGAACCAAGTATGGGGTCGAGCAGGCCCTTTAACATGGATATTGTTATCACACGGGTATCTTTTTCTGATATTTCACCAGAATACTCAATTTCCACCGAGCGGATATGGCCGGTTATTAACTGGGCACTTAGACTACCCATCTTTTCGGCAAGCGTGAGGTAAGGTTTTATACTTTCAAAGGCTTCGGGTTTAACCGAAAGCATATTTATTGCGTTTTTAACAGGCTCGCCATTCAAAGCTTTTAGGACCTGGTCGGCGATAATTACAGCCACATTAAATTGCGCCTCTTTTGTCGAGGCCCCTATGTGTGGTGTTACAATGATCTTATCACAATCCAAGATCTCATTATCTACCTGGGGCTCATCTTCAAAGACATCTAAGGCCGCTCCAGCAACTTTTCCATCTTTAATCGCTTCTAAAAGCGATTTTTCATTGATTATCCCGCCACGCGCACAGTTGATTATCCTGACTCCATCTTTCATATTCTTAAATTCTTTTTTACTGATGAGATTGTGGGTATCCTCAGTCAGTGGAGTGTGCACGGTTATATAGTCGGCCTTCTTTATTATTTCATCCAATCCTAAAAGATCTATACCAAGTTTTTTTAGTTTTTCTTCTGATATAAAAGGGTCATACGCTACTACTTTCATCCCCATTCC
>DAOWMC010000176.1 GCA_030643285.1 Methanobacteriota archaeon
AAACGGCGCAAAAAGTTGGTAAAACTTATAACAAATTCGCACAATGGCTCGCTTTACCAGTAGTTCCGGATCTATTTTTGGGAAAGTGAAAAAAGCGGAACAAAAGGTTTTAATAGTACAATATAATGATGATAATCCAATGAAGATACCGGGTTTTGATGTTAACCCGGTAATCAGAAACAGGACAGTTTTATGGAAAACATGAGGGAAGTTAAATGAGTGAAGGTTATGGATATGGTAAGGTAATCTTGTTCAATGAACATTTTGTGGTACATGAAATACCTGCAATAGCATCTGCAATTGAAAAGAAAACGATTGCAAATGTCGATGATTCTAAAACAGAAGGTTTTACCCTTTCCGACGATCGGCCAGAGACACCCGGATACAAAAAAGAAAAATCATCGCAGCAGAAAGACTCACTTGATCGAATATTCAAAGCGATGAAAATAGATGAAGAAAATGTCCGGATGGAGCTTTCTGGTGATTTACTGGCTGCAAGCGGGCTTGGGGCAAGTGCTGCCTCCTGTACTGCAATTGCAAGGGCACTGTCAAACCATTTTGAACTTGGATACACAGATGAAAAGATAAATGATGTGGCTTATGAAGGCGAAAAAGGTTATCATGGCACTCCATCGGGAATCGACAATACCGCTTCTACATTTGGTGGGCTAATATGGTTTAAGCGTGGCAAGCAAAATGTTATTGAAAAATTGAAAATAAAAGCACCCGTTGAAATCGCAATCGGAAATACCGGACTGGTTGCAAACACCTCTGCTGCAGTCGCCGGTGTCCGTGAGAGGAAAGAAAAAAATCCCAAAAAATATGAAAAAATATTCAACGAAGCAGAAAGTCTTGTTTATGGTGCAAAAGAAGCATTGGAATCCTATGACCTTGAAAAGGTTGGAAAGTTGATGGATAAGAATCACAGGCTTTTATGTGATATCGGCGTTTCTTGTGAAGAACTTGATCTGCTTGTAGAAATTGCAAGGAAAAATGGTGCAATTGGTGCAAAACTCACCGGTGGTGGACTTGGGGGGAATATGGTTGCACTTACACCTGGAAAAGACATGCAGGAAAAGGTTGCAAAGGCAATTGAGGATAAGGGTTTTGGTGTTATAAGGACAAGAATTGGGGTTTAAATTTCCTAACGCTAATTTTAAGCATATCAATTGCCAAACTGTTAGTATGAAAAAGGTTGCACTTGCATATTCTGGTGGGCTAGATACATCAGTTTGCATTCCACTTCTAAAGGAGCATTACGGATATGATTATGTTATTGCGGTGATTGTTGATGTTGGTCAACCCGAAGAAGACATAAATGAAGCACAAAAACGTGGGAAAGAGTTGAGTGATAAGTATGTTACGATAGACGCAAAGTCTGAGTTCGTAAACGATTATGTCTTTCCACTGATTAAGGCAAATGGGAATTACGAAGGTTATATCCTCGGAACATCCATAGCAAGACCGTTGATTGCAAGAAAAGTCGTTAAAGTTGCAATAAAAGAGGGGGCAGAAGCGTTAGCTCATGGTTGCACCGGTAAGGGAAACGATCAGCTGCGTTTTGACCTTATTTTCAGATCAACCGATATGCGTGTGATAGCTCCGATGCGAGAGCTTAACCTTATAAGAAAGGAAGAGCATAAGTATGCTGCCGAGCATGGTATAGAAATTTCAGCAGACAAAAAGTGGAGTATTGATGAAAACATATGGAGCAGGAGTATAGAAGGTGATTTACTTGAAGACCCTACCTTTATACCCCCAGAAGATATATTTAAATGGACTGCTTCTCCAGAAGATGGACCTGATGCAGAGATAATTGAAATAGGGTTTGAATGTGGTATTCCTACCTCCCTGAATGGAAAAGCCCTGGATGGTGTTAAACTAATCGAACGTTTGAACCGGTTTGGTGGTAAACACGGGGTTGGGAGAACAGATATGATAGAAGATAGAGTGCTTGGACTCAAGGCAAGGGAAAACTACGAACACCCCGCTGCAACGATACTTTTAAAGGCACATAAAAACCTTGAAAGTCTCGTTCTTACAAGAAACGAGCTCAGATTCAAGGAGATTGTGGATAGCACATGGTCAGAACTTGTATACCAGGGTTTGGTCATCGATCCGCTCTATGATGATCTGAACGCTTTTATAAAAAGCACTCAAAAGAGGGTTTCTGGTAGCGTCAAGTTAAGGCTATTCAAGGGCAGAGCAGGAGTTGTTGCAAGGTCTTCACCTTATGCCCTTTACTCTAAAGAGATGGTCTCTTTTGACGATAAGACACTCGATCAGAAAGATGCCGAAGGCTACTCAAAATACCATGGTTTTCAGGCAAGGTTATATAAGGCGGATAACCAAAACCTTTAATAGCTGATTATGAATATACATTCGCATTTATAATGCCAAGACCAACAAAATGCCGAAGGCTACAGTTCGAACCTGGTGTTATACCTTTCAAACCGTCAGGTATCCTCCTTACAGAACTTGAGGGGGACCGATCTTGGGTGATCGAGGTTTTGGCAGGAGTCATGGATATGGTTAAGCATGGGAGAAAAGATGAACGAGGTGTTAAGCTATGAAAATCGCAATACCATCTTTTGATAACGGTGGACTTGATTCGGATATATCTGCACATTTTGGCGGATGTTCTCATTTCGTAATAGTAACTTTAAACGATGGAAAGTTTTCAGATGTAAATGTTATAGAAAACAGAGAAGATGGCCCGCATAGCTGTGCAGGTCCGGTTAAACTTTTGAAAACAGAGGAAGTGGATCTGGTTTTATTAAGTAATATTGGATTACGCCCCCTTGAAATAATGCAAAGCCAGGGAATTGAAGTTTTATGCGGGGCTTTTGGGAAGGTTAAAGACGCATTAGAGGACTATTTAGATGGGGCTTTGTTACCCATAGATATGAAAAACACTTGCAATTGCAACCATGATCATTGAGGTGTAAGTAATGGTAGAATGTGATGAAAAATGTGAAACTTGTAGCACAGAAGAAACCTGTACAGATCCTAAAAAGGAAATGCTGATGCAGGATAAAGCGGTTTTAGATAGGCTGTCAAATGTAAAACATAAGATAATGGTGATGAGCGGAAAAGGTGGGGTCGGAAAGACCACAGTTGCGGTAAACCTTGCACTTTCACTTGCGACAAAGGGACTTAGTGTAGGTCTGATGGATGCGGATATACATGGGCCAAATGTTCCCATGATGCTTGGGATAGATAAGGAGCATCCGACCGTCGGAGAGGGGGGTTCGATTATACCTGTCATGGTCCCACCAAGGCTCAAGGTTATCTCAATGGCTTTTCTGTTACCCGACACAGATTCTCCCGTAATCTGGAGAGGTCCGATGAAGATGTCAGCAATAAGACAGTTCCTCGCTGATGTCGAATGGGGTGAATTGGATTACCTTATAATAGACCTACCGCCCGGAACAGGAGACGAGCCCCTCAGTGTTGCTCAACTCATAGAAGATATTGACGGTTCGATAATTGTGACAACACCACAGGACGTTGCTCTTTTGGATTCAAGAAAGACAGTTAACTTTGCAAGACAGCTTGGGACGCCTATAACTGGTATCGTTGAGAATATGAGTGGTCTT
>DAOWMC010000026.1 GCA_030643285.1 Methanobacteriota archaeon
ATACTACGTCCTTTTTGCATGTTGAAGTAAAATGATTCTTCTTCAGGTAGTATACGCAGAAAGTCACCACTCATGCTTGATTGTACAAATCTCTTTATATTCCCATCAATAATTGAACTTGGTGGGATTGTGGTGAATGGCCATATATTTGAACCATTGGCGATTTCAATTGATTTTCCAAGTCTGCAATACCCACTAACGGTTGCATCGTTTATATTAGCATTTTCCCCAATTACGGTATACTCACCAACAAAACATCCCCCGATCCTTGATCTTTTTCCAACAAAAACATCCTCGAACAAAACAGAGTTTTGTATACTGCTATATTCATCAATATTCGCACCATTACCAACGCAGGTATAAGGCCCGATAAAACAGTTATCTTTTATAATAACATCGTCTCCAATTACGGTCGGACCCATAATTATCGAATTTCCAATTTCTGATTGTTCACCTATGGACACATTATTAAATGTTTCACAATTCAGGTCGGGGGGAACATTCTTTCTGATCTTGCCCAACTTCCAATCTATTGCCCTTGCGTAATCGTCCGGATGTCCAATATCAACCCAGAACCTATCGGTGACATAACCGAATATATCCCCCTTTTTAATTAATATGGGAAAATGGTCCTCAGCAAAATCGAAATACCCACCAGGAATATAATCCATGGCTTCAGGTTCAATTACATAGATTCCCGTGTTTGCAAGATCACTGTAACATTCTCCTTCGGGTTTCTCAAAAAATCTTATTATTTTTCCGTCACCTTCAATCTCTGCAATACCAAATCTGTTTGTATCCTTGACAGGTGAAAGTGCAATTGTTAAAAGACCTCCTGATTTTTTATGAAGTCTTATCAGTTCACTCAGGTTTATATCCGTAATAATATCGCCTGAAACGACGACGAATGTCTCATCGAGATACCTAACATTTTTTACCGATCCTGCAGTTCCAAGTGGATGTGTTTCCATCGGATATGACAGGCTAACATGATGTTCATTTCCGAAATATTCTATCATCTGTTCACGGATATCATTTGTAGCTATTGAAATATCGAATATGTAGCTGTCCTGAAGATACTCCACCATGTGTTCTATTATAGGCTTATTAATTAGCGGAATCAATGGTTTTGGTTTTGTAAAAGTTAAAGGTCTTAGGTTATCGTTTCCCCCTGCTAATATTATTGCCCTCATAATTTATAGGTATATAATCTCAACCCTATAGTTTTGATTGTGAAATCCATAGTATCTATATTTAATTAATATGAATAAAACCCAACAAACAAGAAATTCTATATAATTTGTGTGATAAGTTAGTACAATACATTAATTTTTGAGATAAAATGATACGAAAAAACATCTCGCTTAAAAAGGATGACCTTAAAAAGATTGAATCAATAGTTGACAAACACGAGGGGAATCTGAGTGCGGCTATAAGGGAAGTAATCAATTTTGCAGATTATGCAATAAATAAGTTTGGGGACCTCGAATCCATAAAAAAAATTGATGGTTCAACTAAAGGGGTTGTCTTCCCAAAAGGAATCTTAATATGGCTTCTGACTCAGACCGAGGGTTGTCTTCCCGATTTTGAAACAATCGATAGCATAACCGAACAATGTGAGATTGAAAAAAGAAGGGATATCTCCTGTAATCTTTCCTGCATGGTAGGTTTATGTGAAAAATTATCTGTAGAATATGAGATCAGGTTTGATAATAAGGCGAAATACGATAAGGTGCAGGGCCATGACAATGGTCAAAAAGATAAGAACCCTCACGGAATAGAAATAGATCTGCACGGTGAAAGACTGCAAACCGAATTTATTGCAAAGGTTATATCCTGCATCCTTGGAACGTCCTGTATTTTAGGTGGAAAGGGAGGCTATATTTTGAGTAATGTTTCCAAACACGCATCTTTCATATCCATGAGGTTCGATCAAGGTGGGAGTTATGAAGATATACGGGAGAAACTGATAAAATATTTTGGTAATCGTCATGTAATGACTCATGAGATATTTGATAAACCTGTATTCTGGAATAATGTTATAACTTCCACAATGGAATGGTCCGATATCCAGAAACATAAATTTCCAAAAATTTATGACCAGAAAAGATAATAATTCGAATTAGAGGATATCTTTAATTCTATCTCTTGCCTTTTTCACCTCAGATAATACAAAATCCATGTTTATATCCACGTTTACCATCACACTAATTATAAAGGTGGGGCATAGTTGTGTTAATACAAGTCCTTTTTCAGCTTTTATTAAAATGTAATCCATTTCACCCGAATCGAGTAATTTAAGGCATTTTTCCGCACACTTTGTCATCATTGCCAGAATTGAGGGTAGCACCTCTGCAGGGATACCACCGTTACAGTAGCTCAATAACATACCATCTCTTGATAGAACTGCAGACGCTTTTACACCTTCCGATTCAACCAAGTTTTTAAGCACCCCCAAAATTTCAGATTTCATGTGTCTCCCCACAATTCAATCGCGGCGGATGCCAAAAGATACACACCCAACACGGTCAGAATTCTTCCAATCACCAAAAGTGCCCTACCCTGTGGAATTAGATCGTAAATCTCGTAGTATGCATAATACATCCTGTAAGCTGAAGCTATGACTTTTGTAATTCCGGATAACGCTATTAAAGTCCATCCAAGCTCAAATATTGAAAAAGTAAACTTTTTCCGTGCATAGATTGCTATTAAAAAAAGGATAAAACCTGCCACTAAATTAATGGCTTCGATTGATACGCTGTTCCAAGCTAAAATAGGCATATCACCTCGTATTAACCTCAATCAACTTTTGCAATCTCCTTATATTCCATTCAGCATCTTTTACTGCATTGTTTATAATATCATTCACCGTCTCAAGCTCTTTTACCCCGCCACAGGTTTGACCGGCCAATACTGCTCCATTTTCGACATCTCCCGCATAGACGCGGTCATAATGCTTCATATCCCTTACAAATTCAAGTGTGGGTTTTCCACCACCAAATGCAGAACCAAGTTTTTTTTCCTGTTCGATCTGCCCTTCTTTTGTTAAAGGTTTTGCATGATCGAATGCATAGGTATTTTTTAAGAGTCTTATAGGACCAAACGCCCCTGAACATATAATCGTGTGTTCAGACTCACTTTTAACGATAAAATCCTTAAAGTTGGGGTGAAAATCCGAGTCTTTTGCTGCGATAAATCTTGTCCCCATCTGAACTGCATCAGCACCCAGGGCAAGTGCACTTGAAAGTGTAACCCCATCGTAGAATCCTCCACTTGCAACTAATGGAGTATCAGGGTATTCCTTTTTAATCTGCGGAACCAAAACAGAAGTATTCACACTTTCATAGCTCTGGTGGCCACCGCCCTCATAACCTGCTGCGATAAGGCCGTCACACCCGGCATCAATTGCTTTTCTTGCAAGCCTTACGGTAGGAACCACATGAAAATGCATAAGTTCATCACTTGGATCATTTTTGGCTTTCCACCCCTTGATCTGCATTGCAGGTGGCCTTGGATTCCCTGCAGAGGTAACAATAACTTTTAACCTCTCTTTTAATATGGGATCTTCTTCCCTGGTTTTGAGTATCAGTTCCATCAATTCAATAGCATCGAGTTGAATCCTTGTGACAAGCACATTGCAACCGATTACCGTACCCTCTTTTGTGTGTTTACTCAGATATCTCAGATCATGTTTCATTTTCTCAAATGAGGTGATGACTTTTGCATTTGGATCGATTTCATCGATCTGAAAAGTATGTGGATTAACGTTGGACATGATGTTCCAGTGTGATGCAACTCCCACTCCGCCTGCATTTGCTACTTTCTCAGCAGTCTTATATGTGGAAAAAGGACCCATCCCGGCAAGAAAAATAGGAACCTTTAAACCCAGCCTTTCAGTTAAAGCTGTTTTTATTGTCATTTTTTTTACACCTTAAGCGAGTTATGTTATGTTTAGACTTATTTGTTACGGTCTTTGAAATTATAGTTTTTTATAACTTATTTAAAAGACGTTTCCAATCCACAAATTTGGTTATGTTTTGCTCGCATAATTCGATCTTTTTCTTATCCCCTGGTTTTACTCTTCCGATGACAGCGTCAAGCATCTTTACAGTTGTGAAGGTATCATAGGGGACTAAGATTATTGGCACCCCTTTTTTTGAGGCCACGGTAAGAACACCATGAGATGGATACAGGTTGGCCGTTAAAATCAGTACGGAAATGCCAGCCTCAATACCGGCTACCGCCATATCTGATCTATCTCCACCTGTTATCAGGGCTTTATCCCTCATATCGTGGTAATACTGTTGTGCACCGCCTATGGATGCAGCACCAATGTAGGTGCCTTTAACCAGCTTATTCAACTGATCTTCACCCTCTAACACCTCTCCGCCAATAACCTCAAAAACTTCAGATACTGTCGGAGAGACCAAACTGGCGTCTTCGGGAATAACTCCAAGAATATCAACGCCATTTTTCTCAAGCGTTGGGGTTGCATACAAACTTGCCCTTTCCATAAATCGTTTGGGCACGCTGTTTAACACACATCCCAAAATGGCACACCCTTCATAATCTGCCACCTGTTTATAGTGTATAACGCTATCGACTACACGGTCACTGTCCCCTTTTGTTACGATTAATAGTTTTGAGTGGAACTTTTTAGCAAGTGTAATCGACGATAGGCCTTTAAAAGAAAGCACGTCGGGGGTTTGTCCCCCTTCAATAATCAGAATATCTACTTTTTTGGATACTTTTTTAAATGCCAGATCCAACTTCTTTTCGATATCATCTTTTGATTGTGGAGAAAACTCTTCAAGAAACTCCGGGCCAATGACCAGCGGGGCTAAGTCTTCAATAGCCACCTTTAAAGACAATACTTTTTTCATCAACTCAACATCTTCGTCTATGGCTGTCCCTTTATCGATCTTTGTTTCTGTGGCCACAGGTTTAAAAAATCCAACCTTTTTTCCATCTTCTTTAAATTTCAGGGCAATTCCAAGTGATAAAAGTGTTTTTCCACGTCCCATACCGTCTGAAATCACAAATAAACTCTTGACCATTTTATTCCTCCTTATATACAGTCATCTTAACATCCAGGGCGATTATTCCCTGTTTTTTGGGATACGCAACTAACGGATTTATATCCAATTCCCAAAGTTCCTCAAAATCTGTTGATAACTGGGCAATTCTAAGAACCGTATCCATAACCGCATCTATATCCTTGGCACCTTGACCACGTACACCTCTGAGCAGGGTGTGTGCTTTTGTCTCCTGAATCATCTCTAAAGCGCTTTTTTTGGTCATTGGTGCCAGACGAAAGGAGACATCCTTTAAAAAATTCACATATATCCCACCAAGACCAAACATAATCAAAGGACCAAATTGCGGGTCTCTACTCATGCCCAAAATGAGTTCCGTACCTTTTGGAATTACCTTTTGAATCTCAACACCATATATATCTGCTGATGGTACAAGCCTTCTTGCATTGCCAATAACCTCCGATCTGGCGGCCTTTACATCCTTTGGAGAGTTTAACCCCACCCTCACGCCCCCAATATCCGTTTTATGTAATATCTGTGGAGATGAGATTTTAACTGTAACGGGATACCCGATATTGCCTGCTATCTCGATTGCCTCGTCCTGGGTTGTTGCAAGTTCGGTAGATGGTGTATTTATTCCATATGCATTTGCAATTGCAGTGGTTTCATGACCTAAAAGTGCATTCCTCCCTTCCCCGATGACCTTACTAATTATTTTTTTGACAGTGCGTTTATTGACTTCAAACTTTGGAAAGTTGGGCTTACTCGGCCCTTCAAGGATCCTGGCATATCTTACGAGAGCTGATATTGATGAAACAGCCCTGTCCGCGAAGGGGTAGCAGGGAATGCTGTTGGAAGATAGAATGTTAAAACTCTCATAGAAACTATCCCCACCCATGAGCGATGTTATAATTGGTTTATGGGGGTATTGTTGATGCAATTCAAAAAGCATCCTGACCGTCTTTTTTGGCTCTGTTATAATCTGTGGTGTCATAATCAAAAGGACGATACCAACTTCTTCATCCTTCATTACCGCGTCTAATGCAAGTTCGAACCTATCTGCTTTTGCATCACCCACGACGTCCACCGGATTATATATACTTGCATTTGAAGGTAAATTTGTTCTGAGGTGTTCTATTGTACTGGCATTGAAACTTGCAAGTCTTAATCCGTACGATTCACATGCATCTGTTGCGATTATACCGGGGCCACCTGCATTTGTTACTATCGCAATACCATCATTTTTCGGAACAGGTTGCGTTGAAAATGCTATGGCATAATCAAATAGCTCCTCAATAGAGTGTGCTCGCAAAACCCCCGTCTGTAAAAAAGCAGCGTTGTACGAAACATCACGCCCGGCAATAGATCCGGTATGCGACGCTGCAGCTCTTGCCCCTGACTCCGAAACACCGGATTTCAACAGAATAATTGGTTTTCTACGGGTGGTTTTTTGGGCAACTTTAATAAATCTATGACCACGTTCTATGTTTTCCACATAGGCAAGTATCACACTCGTCTTGGAATCGCGACAGAGGGCTTCGATGAAATCAGTCTCATCCAGATCGGCCTTATTTCCAAGGCTTATAAACTTGTTAAGCCCTATTCCCTCTTTTAGGGACCATTCCAGAATTGCCGTTCCAAGTGCACCTGATTGAGATATAAAAGATATATCACCCTTAAGCGGCATGCATGGGGCAAATGATGCGTTCAGGTGACTGTAGGTGTCTATCAAACCAACACAGTTTGGACCTAAAAGCCTCATATCATGTTTTTTACATATATCCACAAGCCCCTCTTCAAGTGAGGCGCCTTCGGGCCCTGTCTCCTTAAAGCCAGCAGTTATTGTTATGATATTACTGACACCCCTATCACCACAATCTTCTGCAACATCTAAAACCGCTTTAGGGGGAACAACAATAATTGCAAGGTCGGCACAATCGGGTATTTCTGACACATGCGGGTAACATTTAAGGCCAACAATCTTATCAGCCTTTGGGTTGACCGGATATATATCGCCTCTGAACCCGGCTTCGATCAGGCTCCTGAGCACCTCATAGCCAATTTTATCCCTCGTTCGAGATGCCCCTGCCACAACAACCTTTGAAGGGTTGAACATCTTACCAAGCTTCAAATTCAGCACCTTTAGCTATTGAAATAATCTCTATCTTCATTCTGTTAATTTCCCCTCGGCTATGACCCTTTTTTTATTCCTTAATCCTTATTTTGCCTATTAGCCCATAAGATGCTTATGCCCTATAAATTCACCCCACTAAAATAATAAATTTTTAAGCTGAATGGGTGGTCATTTGTGACAGCCCGTTCGGGCCTGCTACCAATTTTAGTGTAGAAAACTAATAATTATGTATATTATTTGAAATAAAATGCTATTTCCCATTGTTTTGTCTAATCCTGTATTAAATGAAGGATTTTATCATCGGTCGGTAGTTTTATTAATAATGACTTCAATCTCGATATCATAACAGAAATCATAAATATTAGAGGTATTTTTAAAAGGTGAAGGGGGATTTGTTTTGAGAAAAATTTTGACAGTCGTATTAGTTGAACTTTTAGTCGTGTCTATCTTTATTGGAATTGTTCCGGTAGTAGCGGCAGATCAGAAAACGATCTATGTGCCTGATGACCATTCAACGATAAAAATGGCGGTGTTTTTTGCAAATGAGGGAGATACGATTATCATAAGAGATGGAACCTATAAAGAAAATGTGGAAGTAAAAAAGGCTTTGACAATTCGATCTGAAAATGGAGCTGCTTCAACTACAATTTCCGCAACGAGGTCAGACGACCACGTGTTTTATGTAACTTCGGATTATGTGAACATCTCAGGATTAACTGTTGGGGGAGCAACTGGTGATGATAAAGCCGGAATATTTCTTAAAGATAACGTGGATCACTGCACAATCTCAGAAAACACCGTATCGGATAACTACTATGGCATATGCCTGAGTGGTTCTGCCAGTAACACCATAACAGATAATATTGTAGAAAACCAGGAGGGGGACGGAATATATTTACAATACTCTTCAAACAACAACATTATCAACAAAAACACATTGATTTCAAATACTTGCGGAATCAGAATAACACGTAGCAGTAACTATAATCAGGTTATTGAAAATAACATAGTCTCAAGTCTCTGGAATGGTATTTATGTGAGGGATTCATCAAATTACAATACTATAGCCAATAACACCATAGCATCCAGCGGTTATCATGGGATAGAGGTAAGTGATTCGACATCTTTTAATAACATCATAAAAAACACAGCCGAAAATAATGAATATTATGGGATCATGGTGGCTACTTCAGCATCTTTCAATGATGTTACAAAAAATACTGTCAAAAATAATGGGCAATACGGTATATGCCTATTCAATTCATGTAATGATATAACCATATCTGACAACACAATCGCTAACAACGCCAATTATGGTATTATACTTTATTCGACTTCAGCCTCAGCAGCTTCATCATCTGGTTTTTCATATGCCATGTATGAAGATTCGGATTTACGGGAAACCGAAAATAAGGGTGAAATCGTACCACCAACGGTTTTAAAAATGCCAGATACTAATTATGATCCTGATGTACTGAAAACATCAGGTAAACCTCTTGAAACAATCTCCGAAAGTGGTATCAATGTCACAAAAAATATAATCCTCAACAACAACGGTGGGATTCATTTAATTAATTCCAACGATGTCACCATGGATTCAAACAACATTACAGGCGATGAAACCGGCATCATGCTGGCATCTTCGAGTAATGGTAACCTTATCTACAATAATTTCTTTTCAAACACAAACAACGCAAACGACGATGGAAACAACATCTGGAACACCCAAAACGCCACTGGACCAAACATAATTGGTGGACCGTTTATCGGTGGTAACTACTGGTCTGATTATAAAGGTAATGATGTTAATGGTGATGGTTTTGGCGATACGCTATATTCTATCCCAGGTGGGTCGAACCAGGATTATTTACCGCTGGCCCGGG
>DAOWMC010000033.1 GCA_030643285.1 Methanobacteriota archaeon
GGTTCCTAAAAGAGACTTGGTTTGTTCTGATAATACCTCAAGAGGCACCTTTTCCTTTTTGGATGTGTCCCTTCTTACGATTATGGCAGATCTGTTTTCAATATCTTTAGGGCCTATTTCTATTCTGAGTGGAACACCCTTTAGCTCCCATTTGTAATACTTTGCACCTGGCCGTCCTTCAGAATCATCAAGTACTGTCCTAATATTGGCATCCTTAAGATCTTTATATACCTTTTTGCAAACCTCCATGATTTTATCTGAAGAATCCGAAAACGTTATTGGTATTATAACAACCTGTGTCGGAGCTACCTCGGGGGGTAGTATCAATCCGCGATCGTCTCCGTGAATGCTTATCAGGGCTGCGATACAGCGCTCGGAAATACCGTAGCATGTTTGATTTGCATATTGCTGTTCCCCGTTTTCATCTTCATACTGAATCTCAAATGTCTTTGAAAAATTTGTGCCAAGGTGATGAATCGTTCCGACCTGAAGCGTCTTTCCATCAGGCATAAGCGCATCAAATGCTATCGTGTAGTCTGCTCCGGGGAATTTATCCCATTCTGGCCTTTTGCAAATCGTATGTGGTATGGCAAGTGATTGAAAAAATTGTGAATATATTTTAATGGCCTCTTTAACCTGATTTTCCGCATCTTCCCATGTTGCATGGACTGTATGGGCCTCCTTAAATGATGTTATCTCCCTCAATCTGATTAATGGGCGTGTGTGCTTTGTCTCATGCCTGAATGTGTTCACGACCTGATAGATTTTGAGCGGTAAGTCTGCATGTGACCGTACCCATAGCTTGAATATCGGATACATTGCGGTCTCGGATGTGGGCCTAAGTGCAAGGGGAACATCCAGCTTATCAAGCCCACCTCTATCCACCCAGTATACCTCATCCTCAAATCCACGTATGTGCTCGGCTTCTTTCATAAACTCATCTTTTGGGATTAAAAGTGGAAAAAGAGCCTCTAAATGGTCTTTCTCGTCCAATAAAAACCTCAAAATACCGTACACATTTTTTCTTAATGCGAATCCAAACGGATACCAGACATATAATCCCTTGACCGGGTAGCGTACATCCATAATTTCCGCTTTCCATAATATCTCATTGTACCATTCGCTAAAATTATCTTCCTTCATAAAACCTAATACTTCAGGGTATTTCGTAATACTCGTAGGGTATATCATCAAGCGGTATATCATACTTTTTCAGGATTTCGGGGAGTATCTCATCTTCCTTATTCAGAAAGTTAAAAGACCCAACCAAAGCATCGCCTTTGGTATTTTGTATGATCCATTTATTCATCTCGTCTATGGCTTCCTCTACCAGCTCAGGGGTTATGCAGCTTTCCCAATCACCGCTGACTATTGCCACATGTATGAAAGATATATCTATATCCTTTGGAATCCCCATTTCCTCTATAGGGTCAATTTTCTCGTTTACCTTTCTTACAATGGCTTCAATTCTTATCGGACTAATTGCCTCAAATAAACCTTTGATCTGGTCCAAAAATGCATATACTTCCTTTTCTTCGATTTTTACAACCTCCTTTAATTATTGATCCGACCCTCCAATCATCTCAATTAGCTAATCAATTTTTTTACATATAAATCTTCATATATAGGGCCTTTTGGCGTCAGCGTGCTTTTCTTTAGTTTTATCCTGTCCACATTCATTTTTCCAAAATTTACATTTGATTGTTTTTTTATCCGCGTTGAAAGAAGAGCCTGATCCTTATTTGAGATCTTTTTGACCCTTGCAATCGTAAAATGCGCTGAAAATGCACGGTTCTCTCTTTCAAACCCAAGTGGACATAAAAGAGATTCGACCGAGTTTTGCAATTTTTCAAAGTTGCCCTTTGCTCCGATCCAGACAACCTTTATCCTTCTGTAGTTTGGAAAAACACCCATTTCACCTATATCCGCAGAAAAAGGTGCACATTCAACTAAATCAAGTGCATCACAGATCGATGTAATCCCATCCTCAGGGACATTTCCTAAAAATTTAAGCGTGAGATGAATAAGTGACTGATCGACTAACTTTATGTTAAATTCGGAAAAACCACACTGAAGCTTTCCAATCTTTTCTTTTAGATCATCTGGAATATCCACAGCGATAAATGCCCGTATATCGCCCATAATGTATAATAATGATGGTGACAACAAACTTAATATTTGCTACACGAATCGATCCAGCGTCACTTTTTCGGTTGACTTTTCCTCTTTTTTTATTGCTTTTACCTTTATTTCAAAGTCATTTATAAAAAAATTAGCCTTTCCACCTTTCATCTCATAAAAATAATAATTGTTACTGTCATCCTCAACATTAACCTGACCATCACTACTTTTTATCCATTCGTTAAAAATATCCAATGTTTTTTTTGAAAATTCCACTCTAATCTTGTTTAAACACTCATCTAAAATCCCCACCTCAAATAACATGGGGTTTATGTCATTAGGACCTGATAGAAGGTGATTCATTTTATCTACCACATCCATATAAAAAATAGCTGCTTTTTTGTGGTTTTCAGATATCTTTACACACTTTTTGGCCCTGCCTCTGTCTACTATGGACTCTTTCATTTTTATAATCTTTTTTTTCTCGATTACCTTCACGGTCTTTTGGACAGTGACAAAAGACAGTTTGGTTTTTTGCTGAATTTTACTCAGTGAATCTCCAAGCTCTATATTTGATAGTATTAAACATTGAGAGTGCAGTTCACTCATACTATTGGGATGTGGAGAATTCACATTACATACTATCTATAGTCACTATATATAGTCATTTTGTAAACCCTGTCCATATACACAAAAACGGTTGTGTAAAAGGCTTTTAGTCATAAAACTTCAATGGTTATTGGGAATTACAAGCGTTTATAGCAGGTTCGTAAAGTTTGGGTAGGTGTCGATACTATAAGTATCCTACTTCATAAGATCGTGATTTTAGGTTTAATTGCAGGATATATAAAGTGACTATATAAAGCCTCTTTATAAACACCCCATTGTTTCGACTGAACTGGCTTGAGAAAAATTGTTTTTAACGAACACCGCATATATTGCATGCGCATGATATGCTGCTATTTACTTTAGTTTTCAGGAGGTAAGCGATGGCACAGATAAGGGTCTACACAACGGAGATCTGCCCAAGATGTAAGCAATTAAAAGATATATTGAAATCAGAGAAACTGGATTATGAGGAAATGGATATGAGTACGGCAGAAGCCCTAACCGAACTTAGGGTAAATGGGATATTTACAGCTTCTGCACCGGTTTTACAGGTAGAAGACGAATTTATTACGAGTAATGATCTTTTTGATGGAAATGGAATTAATAAAGATTCCCTGAAAGAATTCCTATCATCATAATTGAGGAGGTAATCATTTGAGTGAAGTAGTAACCGATGCCAAACCGAGTTTTCCATCGGCACCTTTACAGGGTAAAAAGGCTATGATCCAGCAGACGCTTGATGGCTTTGAGGCACCACTGATACCAAAAGTCAGAACTTCTGACGGTTACATGTTGGACTGGGACCGCCAGGCAATTGTTAAACAGCTAATAAAAGAAACAAAGTTATCGGAGAAATTTTACGGGATACCGGCCATAGATATGGAAGACGCAGCGGGGATAGCAAAAGAGACCGAAAAGCGAATAAAGCTTATGGACGTAAAGTTTTTGTCAGGCCCGCTTGTCAGAGAGATTGTGAATGTGATCCTACTTGAAAACCACCATCAAGAGTGGCGAAACATATCCACAAGAATAGGTACCCCTGTTTATGATGCCTACATGATCGATATGGGAAATGGCTTTGAGGCAAAAGAGAATGCAAATCTTCAGGAGAATGCAGAGACATCGCATAAGAAGAAAGCTGATAAGATATCAAAAGAGCAATACCTGTTATCCCTGCCATCTCACCTATCCGATGCACATTTAAATGGGGACATTCATATTCACGATCTTGAATACTTTGGTACAAGGTCGTTCTGCCAGGACTGGGACCTTAGATATTTCTTCTATTATGGTCTCATGCCGGATGGGTCAGGTGCAAAAGCCTCGGTTGCAGGTCCTGCAAAAAAGGCCGAAGTTGCAATATTACATGCGGTCAAAGCACTTGGAGCCGCTCAGACAAACTTTGCCGGAGGCCAGGGGTTTTACAACTTTCTTACATTTGCGGCACCGTACTTTGAAAAGATGGGTTATGAGGAAATTGAACAGCTCATGCAGATGTTCGTATATGAGATGACACAGATGATGGTTGCAAGAGGTGGCCAGCTTGTGTTTTCAAGTGTTCAGCTAACACCGGGTGTACCAAAAATCTGGAAAGATATCCCGATCGTTTACAAGGGAAAGATCTGGGATGGGACACAGGAAGAACTTAGAACCTATGGTGAATTTGAGCGGGAGGTGCGATTAGCATTTAAGGCACTTATGAATGTGATGCTCAAGGGAGATTACTGGGGAAAGCCTTTCAACTTTCCAAAGCCAGAGATAAGCATAGAGCCAGATTTCATGTGCGAGGATGAAGTGTTCAATTCGGCACATCCCGATATTCCCGCATATGAAGATCTTTATGATCTTTCCTTTGAACTTGCGGCAAAGTTTGGCTCGCCATATTTTGACAACCAACTTCCCGAATACAGAGGTGCTGGAAAGGGTATTTCCTGTTATCAGTGCTGTGCCTACCAGTTTTCAACCTCTCCTGATGACGATGACTTTAATGACAAGCTATACTTCAAAAACGGTAAGCACTTTTCAATGGGTGGTTGGCAGGTAATCTCAATTAACTGCCCAAGAGCTGCCTATCGTGCACATGGTAGTGACGAGGGTCTGTTTTCAGAGTTAAAGAGGTTAATGGACAAAGCCATAGATCTTTTTAAGATCAAACGAAGGTGGATGGAATCGATAGCTGAAAACAACAGAATGCCCTTTGTCATGCAACGCCCAAAGGATCCCAATACCGGTGAGCGGGGTGATGTTGCCGCTTATATGCCCGAACTTGTTTACACAATTGGTATTATCGGGATAAATGAACTGGTTGAGCATCACATAGGAAAGCAACTTTATGAGGGTAAAGATGCATTGAAACTTGCCATCCGTACACTAACAGAGATGGAGTTATATACAAAAGAGCTAAGTGCAAAGCATGATATGAAAATTGTACTTGCAAGGACTCCCGCAGAGACGACATGCCAGCGGTTTGCAGTTACGGATCTATTATCCGATGAATTTAGGGAGTCCGTAAAGCAGGTTGTTAAGGGTGATCTTGAAACTGCTATGAGGCGACTGGATAAGACAAGAGACCTTCCTGTTTACTATACAAATGGTACACAGGTTCCACCAGGGGCAGATGTATCTCTTGCAGAGAGAATAAGTATAGAACACGTCTTTTTTCCAATTGTTGATGGTGGTAACATCCTGCATATATTCATGGGTGAAAGTTCACCAAATCCAAAAGGTCTGAAGAGCCTTGCGATGAAGATCGCAAGAAACACTCAGGTCGGATACTTTGCCTTTACAAAGGATATGACCATATGTATGAATGACTTTTATGTTGCGTCCGGTCTTCATGAAAAATGTCCAAACTGTGGTTCTGAGGATGTGGAACAGTTGTCAAGGGTTACAGGGTACATACAGGCTGTGAGCGGATGGAACGAGGCAAAAAAACAGGAGCTTAAGGATAGAAAGAGATACGGGGTTGGTTTAGGACCCTGATCGATAAAATTTCCGGCTTAACTAAAAGCCGGAAGTATCTTTTCAGTTATAAGGGGTGTTGCATCTTTTTTAGTCTTACCCAGTGGAGATCCAAACACAAACTGTGTCACACCGGCCCCGAGCAGGTTTTCAATCTTATCTATACACTGCCCCGGAGTTCCCGAAACCGAAAACGTATTTGTAAACGAGTCATTGACCAGGCCAAATGCATCTCCAAATTTACCTTTTTCGATAAATTCTTTCATCTGCATTGCACGCTCAACATCCAATCCATGGTTTTCTAGTACTTTTTGAGGTGTACCGGCTGCGATGAATGCCACAACAGGAACGGCTGCCTTTATTGCTTCTTTCTCATCCTTATCTACTGAAAATGATGTGTATGCAACAACGTCCACATCACCTATGCTTCTATTCGCCCCAGAAACGCCTTCATGTATCATCCTATTTGCTATCTCAAAATCCATCTCATGAGAGGCGTTTATAAGTATACCGTCACCTATCGACCCTGCCAATTTTAACATCTTTGGACCCTGAGCACCAATGTATATGGGTATCTGCCTGTCTGGTTTGAAGTTCATTCTTGCATTTTCAACTGCAATAATATCTCCCTTGAAATTAACACCTTTCCCCTCCCAGAGGGATCTTATCACTTCAACGGTTTCTTTAACAGTCGTCAGTGGCTTTTCCATTCCTATGTTCAAAGACCCAAGCGTTGATTTATCTCCAACCCCGAGGCCAAGTATCATCCTATTATCTGATACATCATCCAGTGATGCGATCACAGAAGCAGTTTGAGCCAGATGTCTCATGTATGGATTTGTGACCCCGACACCCAATTCTGCCGTATCGGTGGCCCTTGCCACAAGTGCAAGTGTTACATATGGGTCTCTGTTCATATAGTGGTCGGTGATCCAGATGTTATCTATTCCACCAAGTTCAAACTTTCTTGTATAGGCCACAATCTTGTCTATACCTGTAGATGGAACAAGTTCGACACCGAACTTAAACTTTTTATCGAGTGGTTTGAATATTTCACGCTTTCCCTTTGGTATTTTCATATCGTCCAAGACCCGGACAGTTACCTGCAACGCATTGAAAAATGCCTGTGTCGAGTAGTTACCCTTTATCAATTGCATTATGTCTGCTCGCTCTCTTGGAGTCAATGCAATGTTCCCAACTTCTTCCTCTGTCAGTATCGAGAGAATATCCTCCATTAGGTCGCCTTTTGCATCTTCTCCGAACTTATTCATCCGATCTAACATCGTTCCTACTTTGTTTTTTGTAATTTCAGCCATTTTGTCTCCTTCTAACTAATAAATTCTTTTTCTATCTTTTGAATTGCATCGGCATTTATTTTTGAACAAACATTCAGTGCCGTATGTATTGTGTAATCGGTGTAGTTTCCCCGTATAAGCTGAAAAATTGCTGCCCTTTCCCGCTCACTCAATTCAACATTCTTTTCCGCCAATATTTCCAAAATATTCTCTGTAAAATCTTCTTTGGTGTCTTCGTCGGCTCTTTTCACTTCACTTACGAGTAGATCTTCGTCAAGCCCCTCATCTTCGAACTCTACTGGTTTTGGCCTGTAAAGCTCTTCATTCTCCTCTTCTGATATCATCTCTTTTTCCAATGGCATATCATACCACCTCCTCTTTATTTTTTCCAGCAAATCTGCTGGCAACCTCCAAAGTTGATTCAGGATCCACCCTCAGGCAGACCTGTATAACGCTTTGAAGAACGTAACTTGAGTAATTTTCTTTAATAAATTGCATTATAGCTGCCCTTTCCCGCGCATTAGCATCTATTGGATTACTTATTACTATGGATAGAATATCTTCACAAAATTCCTCTTTATCTTCTTTTTTTAGCTCATTTAACCGATTTATCTGAGTTGTCAGTTCAAAAAGGAGATTTAGATTATCTTCTTCCTTTTCCAATGATGAAATAGGTATTAAATTTACTTCATTTCTTCTTCCTGGTTTTACAAGGTATTTTTTCTCATCCCTGATGTTAACTCCACTTTTTTCCAAGATGTTTACTTCTTTACTCCCAAAATATATTGAGAGGCCTCTTCCATGGCCTTTATCATGAACGCTGGCTATGAGGGATTTTGATTTTTCTTGTGCTGGCATATTCTATCACCTCACCATCTCTCATCTGGTGAATAATGTTCCACCGGTTATTTTGGTGTCACGGATTTCACGTATGAAGGTGATAGTATAAATAAGTTTCGTTTTTATAATCTCAAACACCACCTCATGGAAGCAATAAATGGGTTGAGATAAAATTCAGATAACGATTAAAAATGAACAGTGCATATCGAAAATGGGGGATATGAAAAAAGCTTTATCTTTCAGATTGCAAATATATATTAGCAATGACCGAAAAGAGCGAAACAAATGAAGAAATTCTTGAATTTGCGGTTTCCGTGCAGAGGGCAGGTAATGAGAGGGGTAAGCGGATTTATTTTGATACCAAGGACATTGAAGAGCTAAAAGAAAAATGCGGGGAGGATTTCTTTTTATTGACCGATCGAACGTTGATCGCTTTTGTCGATCCTGCCAATTCAA
>DAOWMC010000107.1 GCA_030643285.1 Methanobacteriota archaeon
TAGATACGGACTATGTGAATATCAGCGGATTCACAGTTAAAAATGCAATGGGAAATGGTAAGGCTGCAATATATCTCAACAATGTCGATTACTGTAACATTTCCAAAAATAATGTATCTGACAACTTTTATGACATCTACTTGAACCAAAATTCACATGGGAATAAAGTTAGCAATTTAACAATAGGCAGTCAAAGCAGTTACCAGACAAAAGTATCATTTACCTGTGAAAACGGAATTGGAATTAAAGGCGTAGAATCTGCTCCACCTGATCCGTTCCAAAGGATAACCATAGGTAAATATGTGAACGCCACAAATCTGACAGCAAGCTCCTGGTTATTCTTAAACATAAGCTATAATGAAGGTGATGTTTCAGGCTTAAACGAATCAAAGCTTGGTATTTTTAGATACAATGGAACTGAATGGTCCGAGGTTTCGAAAAGTGGTGTTAATGAAGCCAAAAACTATATATATGTAAATATCACGAATTTTAGCATATTTGCACCCGTGGGAAATGATGATGTACCACCAACTGTAATCGGTTTACCCACAGGTGCTGGTGTAGCCATAACGACAAATATTATTGCAATATTCAATGAGGAAATGAATCAAACGCTAACACAAGGGGCATTCTCAGTTTCACCCCCTGTCACCGGGACCTTTTCATGGGATTTTTCGGGAGAAAATATGACATTTAATCCTGATTCAAACCTATCGTACAGCACAACATATACCGCAACGGTTACTACAGAAGCAAAAGACCTGGGAGAAAATACTCTTTTGGAAAACCACTCATGGGCATTTTCCACAAAATCAGAACCCTCTTCTGATGATGGCGATTCTACCGGTGGAGGTGGGGGAGGTGGTGGCGGTGGAGGAATGCCACCCTCTTCTGAAATAAAAACTGATTCGTATGGAAAGGTAACTTTTGAATACACAAAAGAATCGCCTGATGGCAGTGCAAAGATAAAGATTTTGGAGGGAATAACCGTTCTGAATCCTGAAGGAACGCCACTTGAAACAATCAGTATCACCGAAATGTCGGTTGGTGGAACGGTTTCAGCCTATAACTTTGGGCCTGATGGTGCCACTTTTAATCCTGCGATAGAGATTAAAATAAAGTGTAATCCAAAAGATGCAGATGGAAAAAACCTGGTAATAAAGATGTTTAAAGACAAAAGGTGGACTGAACTTGAAACAACATACGATACAAAAACAAACATGGCAAGTGCAGAGATAGAACACTTCACGGTCTTTGCACTGTTTTTGGAAAATAAATCATCCACCAAATCACCTGCTTTGATAGAAGCGGTGAAAGAAACGTTTAAACCATCATCAGATAAAGAATCTGAAAAACCACCCGCCACACAAAAAAACCGAATTATGGCCATTGGCATCGTGCTCGCTATGGTTTTAGTAATCGGTCTTTTAGTATCTTACATAAGAAAAAGGTGAAAATCATCTCTAAAATGATTCATCCAAAGCCACCATAATCTCCCCCTTATCACACATCACATCCACATGGTCACCTTTTGCTATATATTTTCCATCAACCCCCCTGATCTTTTCAGGGTCTACATAAATACGTAGCCTCATCGCTGGGATATCCTCCAATATTTTGAACCCATCTAACCTTATCCTCAGTTTATTATCTTTTTCCGTGCAGTCAAGCCTTACATTCCTTCTGACCTCAAACCATTTCACAACATCAACGGCCCTTGTTACCCATGCCCCCTCTTTTGATGCTTTTCTTACCAGATACCTGTAAAAATTGCCCCAATCATGCGGCACAGCTAAACTCATCTGATGCCATAATAATGTGATAACCCCACCAAATTCATTTGCAAAATCAAATATCTCATCGCATCTGTCCTTTGCCTCATCTTCTGGAAGCTTGAGGCAGGGTCTCATAAATAATGCCCCGTCCTGGATATGTAACGGTAATTCAAGCAGATTTTCAACCTCTTTTGGTTTATAGACCTGTAGTGTTCCGGCTCTAAATCCCACATCATCATTATATCCAAAGGTTGAATCATACATGTAACCACAAGCGTCTAATATCTTCCACGTATCTTCGTTTCTTAAAAGAAAATGTGTTCGGTTTCCAACATCTAAATTTGTAAATTCGGACAATTTTTTAAATTCCTCTCTTGCCCTTTTTTGATCCCTCCAGTTATCAATCCCGTGCACACCAACCTCAAAACCATCTTTTATCAACCTGTTAATCAGATCTTTATCCAGCTCATACTTTCCCGCAATGATTTTTGGGGAATCTATGCCAGGTATATCTTTGAAAGGTATAAAATAAAATGTAGACCTGACACCTAACTCGCTTTCGATCTTTATCCATTCTTCAAACTTATTCCAGGGATCTTTCAAAAGGCCAAACTTTGCCAGAAATATCCTGGCCCCATCAACAAAATTCAGGTCCAAAATACAATTATAAATTGCGTACCCGATGGATAACCAGCTTCTCTCCCTTACCGAGGTAACATCAACATCATGCGTTAGAGCAACGATATATGAATAATCCCATGGAATCGGCGGGATTTCCACCAGAGTTGTGAATTGCTTCAGCTTATTTTTTAATTCATTCAAATATTTTTCACATAAAGGGGCACTATTGTGTGGTTTTCCGCAGTTTAAAAGGTCAGTAACTTTTTTAAAGATATCATCTTTTGATATATCGATCAAATTGCCATCTTTTGAACTAAAATCCTCTTTTTTTCCAATCAGAACCTCATAGTCATCACAATCCTTTGATGGATCATACCATTCCCACGGGATTTTTAGCAGTTGAAATGTCTCTTTTACCGCATATTCATCCGGATACCGTACTCCAATCAACTTTTTCGCCCAACCCTTAAAAATGAAGATAGCTCTTACACATTTTCATATCGGCTGGCTTTTTAACACATTGATAATTTGACTTGCCGAAGTTCCATCTCCAAAAGGATTTTCCCAGTTCACATTTTTGTCAATCATCTCAATAACAGACTCAAGAATATTTTTTGGTTCACATCCCGAAAGTATATTTGATCCGACTTCAATTGTCTCCATCCACTCCGTGTTGTCCCGTAAGGTTACACAGGGCGTATGTAAGATGCATGATTCCATCTGTATTCCACCAGAATCGGTTAATATAAGGCTTGCGTGTTTTTCCAACTGTAAAAAATCCAAAAAACCGAGTGGTTCGATAAGTTTAATGCCAGACGGAATCTTTAATTTAAATTCTTTTATCATTTTCATCGTTCTTGGATGGATCGGGTATATCACGGGAAAGTTAAACTCATCATAAATCAGTTCTAACCCTTCAAAAATTCCTTTCAATCTATCTTTACAATCAACATTTTCCTGTCTGTGGGCTGTCACCAGAAAATATTTTTTTGATTGAAGATTCAGCTTATTTAAAGTGTCCACTTTTTTTTGAGCAATTTCCAAATTTTGATATATGGCATCCACAATCGTGTTTCCGGTAACAATGATCTTATCCCCTTGGATTCCTTCTTTTAACAAAATTTTTCTTGCCGTCTCCACTGGTGCAAATAAGTAATCAGACACGTGATCCGTTATGATTCTATTGATCTCTTCGGGCATTTTCCTGTCATAGCTTCTCACCCCTGCCTCGATATGTCCGATTTTTATATGCAATTTGGATGCGACCAATGCACCGGCTAAAACGGTGTTTGTATCTCCCTGCAAAAGAACAATGTCCGGTTTTTCCTTAAGCAGAATCTTTTCTATTCCGATTAACATCTTTCCTGTTTCTTCCGCATGCGATCCTGATCCGGAATTGAGATTGTATCTTGCCTCTGGCAGTTCCAATTCGTTAAAAAAGATTGCGTCCAGATTATGTGAATAATGCTGCCCCGAGTGTAAAATAAAATATTCTAAGTTTTTTTTTTACATTCTCGTATTACAGATGACAATCTTATTATCTCGGGGCGTGTTCCCAAAATTATTGCTATTTTCATGGCGTCACGTCCTCCAGTATCTTTTCAATATTTAGCGATATTTTTGACCAATCGTAATTTTCTTTAACAAAATTTCTCCCTTCTATTCCAAGATTTTCTCTAATGTGTTCGTTGTTATAAAGCTTAGAGATACTATTTTTGTATTCTTCAACACCTGATGCGTATAATATCCTATCTTTCACCACACTTATATTCACGGCTGAAATAACAGGTTTTTCACATGCCATATATTCGAATAATTTGAGTGGACATGGATCTTCTGTAATCTTATTTTCCGAAAAAGGAATCAAACATGTATCCATACACGAGATGTATTTTGGCACTTCTGTGTAAGGAACAGTTCCCGTAAAGAGGACCCTGTCGGAAATTCCATACTTATCCGCCAGTTTTACATTTTCTTTAAACAACCCTTCCTCGCCCACAATAAGTATTTTAATATTTTTATTAAGCTTTTTTACGGCTGCAAAAACAGGTTCGAAATTGACCCATTCTCTTAAAACCCCGACATAACCAATTACAAAACTCTGATCCATACCCAGTTCTTCTCTGAGCTTATCGGATTGATGGTTTCTGAATAATTCAGTATCAACACCATTAGAAACGAGTTCGGATTTATTCTGAGGGATATTACATAACTTTTCCAAAAAGCTTGTAACAGCCACAACTTTTTTTGAAATTTTTATATTTTTCCTGAACATTCGGTTTCCTACAAGCCCGCCTATCGGTCTGACAACATTCGGTATCTGTAGTGATGAGCGAATCATTTCGGGAAGATTATCAGCAACATCGTAGACCGTTTCTATCCCTGCCGATTTCATCTTTTTTGCCACAAAATATCCTGAAACAAGCGTGTTATAATTGAAATGAACGTCGTAATCCTCTTTTTTGATAAGTTTACCAA
>DAOWMC010000010.1 GCA_030643285.1 Methanobacteriota archaeon
GCCATTCACCACAATCCCACCAAGTTCAATTATTGATGGGAATATAAAGAGATTTGTACAATCAAGCATGAGTGGTGACTTTCTGCGTATACTACCTGAAGAAGAATCATTTTACTTCAACATGCAAAAAGGACGTAGTATACTGTCAACCGGTTTTGTTGCAAATGGCATAGAAGAGTTTGTGAATATCCTTAAAAAGGTAGACCAAAGATCGATAGACTATCATCTAAAAGGTAACTTTAACAGCTTTGCTCAGTGGATCAGATGCGTCTTCAAGGAGGATAGATTGGCAGAAAAGATAGAGGAGGTAGATGAAAACGATAAAAGATCAAGGAAAAAACTGATTGAGGTGACGTCATCGCATATTACAAAGAAACGTGCTAATACGGCTAATAAGATTGTTGATGAAATAAATAAAAAGGAGGTGGTTAAGGGTGAAAATTGCACTGCTTAGCTGGGAATCTCTTCATTCTGTCCCTGTTGGGGGAATTTCACCACATGTAACAGAATTGGCAGAGGCTCTGGGCAGAAAGGCAAATGAGGTTCATATATTCACAAGAATGGGGGCGAATCAAAAATACTACGAAGAGATAAATGGTGTCGTATATCACAGGTGTCCCTTTGATTTTGATTCGAACTTCATTACAGAGGTTGACAATATGTGTAATTCCTTTTCGTATAATTTTTTTGAGGAGGATAAAAAGTCTGAGAAATTTGATATTGTGCATGGACATGACTGGCTTATGGTTAACGCACTTTCACAAATAAAAGAAAAAAGCGATGCCAAAATAGTATTTACCTTGCACTCAACAGAGTATGGGAGATGTGGTAACAATTTATATGAAGGTATGCCAAGAACCATAAGAGACCGGGAATGGTATGGGGGATACATAGCAGACAAGGTTATCACCGTTTCACACCACCTTAAAGATGAGGTAAAGTGGCTCTATAACATACCCGAATGGAAATTGTCGGTAATATACAACGGTATCAACCTCGGTAGATTTGAGATAGAAGTAGATCCGGATAAGGTAAAAGAAAAGTATGGTGTATGGAACTCGGATCCGGTTTGCCTCTTTATAGGAAGGATGACCGAACAGAAAGGACCGGACATTCTGGTTGAAGCCATACCATCGGTTTTAAAGGTTTTTTTTGGTGCTAAGTTTATTTTTGTTGGTAATGGCCACATGATGGACTACTTGAAACATAGGGCCTGGGTACTTGGTGTATCCGATTCCTGTAGATTTTTAGGACATGTGCCGGATAAAGATTTAACCGAGTTGTATAAGGCAAGTGACCTTGTGTGTGTCCCATCAAGAAACGAGCCATTTGGAATCGTAGTGTTAGAAGCATGGTGTGCAGGAAAACCAATTGTGGTAACTCATAACGGATTTGACTATGTCGAACATGGAATAAACGGACTTAAAGTCTATGATTATCCTGATTCGGTGGCATGGGGTATAAAAGAGGTCCTCTGGGATAAAAATGCTGCCAAAAGGATAGCGGTTAACGGAAATATATTTGCCGGGATGTTTTCATGGGATAACATTGCGATGAAGACACTGAGGGCTTATACCGTATGAGTTTTGCAAATATATTTAAGGGAGGTGATATCATGATCGGGAAGGAACACAGTATAATGATTATTGATATTGGAGATGTTGCAGGAGAAATCTGGGATCTTCTTAAGGACAAGGGTGAACTTAGTTTGAGTGGTGTGGCATCAGACACCCATAGACCAAAGACTCTAGTAAATATGAGCCTTGGCTGGCTTGCGAGGGAGGATAAAATAACCGTATTAAAAACCAGAAAGGGAATTAGAGTAGCTTTGAAGTGAGATAACATGTGTTTGTGTTTCACCGGCGATTTTGATCGTGAGTTTTAGCACAATGCACACATTCGCAATAATCCGATTGAAGGAAGTGGCCCATCACCTCCTACCATAAAGTCCTACACTCAGGGTATGGGATGAGTGGTGTTTTTTCCATAAAGATACCACCCTCTCATCCCCTTGCAAATATCTCTCGGGTAATGGAAAAACGCCATCATCATGTATCCTGGGTGTGGGATGTGGATGCCTTATAGGGGATATGATTGGTTTTAGTTATTACAGATCGGCTTATTGGACTTCATGATGTGGGGGGTTTTTTGGCTTTACAATGACGGGACTTTCACCTGAAGTGAAACGAGGGTAGCACACTGGTTTTTAAATGAGGAAAACCTTCACTGTTAATGAAAAGAGATGAAAATACGTTTTTACTTTCCTATGCGTTATAAAAATGCTTAAAAGATGTAAAAAAGAAAGGTCTTGAAATTAAAATAGGGATAATATTAATACTGATAATACCCCAAATTCATCGGAAGAATACAATGAAAAAGTACGAAAAACAATCCCTTGTTATGATAAATCCCAAAATACGGGTTTTGTATCTTGTGAATTATTCTGGTTGTCGCACATGCAAGCAGGTTTTTATAGGATGAAATGACCGAATTTGAAAAGACCCAATGGTCCGGGACCAAAACTGCCGATTGGTTTCTTAAAGAGGCAGACATGCGAGTAGTGGACAGAGAAAGACTCATTAAAACACTAATATCGTTCTATAAACATTTCCTTTGGGCCAAAAACCAGAACCGTGTTCTGGATCTTGGGTGCGGAGACGGGCTCATCACTCACGAGTTATTAAAGGCTGATGATTCCATATCTGCCACCTTGGTTGATGGCTCGGATCACATGCTTTTGAAGGCAAAAAAAAGATTAGACGAAGCCGGATTTAAGAAAACCAATTTTATCAAGGTAAGTTTTCAGGAGCTATTATATGCAGATCAAAAAGATATTGACCTTCAAGATTTTGATCTGGTATTTTCCTCACTTGCCATTCACCATCTGACAATGGGTGAGAAGAGGTCTCTTTTTGAATATATCTATTCCAACTTAAGGGATGGGGGGTGGTTTGTAAACATTGACGTACTCCTTTCACCAACCGATAATCTTGAGGGATGGTATCTGGATTTATGGAGGCAGTGGATGGTTGATAGGCAAACGGCGCTTAACTTAAAAGGGGACTGCGAATTTACGGTAGGTAAGTTCATGGAGCAAAACCATCACAAGACGCTTAGCACGCTGGCAGATCAGTTGAATGCTTTTACAGATATCGGATTCAAAGATGTGGATTGTTACTATAAGTTTGGGGTATTTGCGATGTATGGTGGAAGAAAGTGATAATTATGAGAAGTTGATTCAGATGCAAAACATATGATCGGGTCAACTCCCTCGCGCTTTTCCATCCCTTTTTCACAAAAGCGCTGAGGTATTGTATTGTACCTCGTTCTTAATGAGTTTTATCCCCCCTTATAAGCAGTGTTCCACAGCTATAAAGGAGTATCAGAAACAGAAGGGTAAAGGGATTAATATTTGGTCTCCTTTTTCATTCCTACTGCATATATCGATCTTGTCCACATCAAGTTTACCCCTCTATATCCATAAGTCGGGCTAAATGCCATCACACAAATCCGAAAAGCTTACCTATATACCATGCGAGAAAAAATGGTTGATTGTAGTATCTTGGGAGAAATTTAAATGAAGCAAGAAAATCCATCAGATCGCATGCAGGATGATTTTGGTAAAAGGGTGAAGGAGTTAAGTGGGGAGGACATATTTTCATGTATATCGTGTGGGAAGTGTTCAGGGGGATGTCCCATCACATCTGAGATGGACATACGACCACATCAAGTTGCTTATCTGGTTGAACTGGGGGATGCGGACCGGTTGTTTAACTCAAAGACAATATGGCTTTGTGCATCCTGTTTTTTATGTTCCTCCAGATGCCCCAAGGGAATTGACCTGCCAAGGATAATGGAATCCATACGGGCAATGATTACAAGAAATGGTGTTGACTTTGTTAATGTTTCGGGACTATCACCCGAACTTTTAGCTAAAGCACCACAACAGGCATTAGTTAGCACATTTAAAAAATTTACTTCGGAGATATAGGAGGGCTTTTTATGGAGATTGTTTATTATCCCGGATGTACCCTGCCCACAAAAGCAAATAATTATGAAGCATCCTTTATGGCGATAGCAGAAAAATTGGGAATTGAGGTCTTGGAGATTGAGGGCTGGACCTGTTGCGGGGCTGTTTTTCCACTTGTAACAGATAACGTTATGAACCTGGTGGCAGCGACAAGGAACTTAGCAAAAGCAAAAAAAATGGGTGATAAACTCACAACATTATGCACTTTCTGTTATAATGTACTGAAAAGGACAAATAAGGTAATAAGAGAAGACAAGGAGAAAAGAGAAAAGCTAAACCTATTTTTAGAGGAGGATTACAAGGGAGATCTGGAGATTGTTCACCCCCTGGAAATTTTACGGGATGATATTGGGTTCGAGAATTTAGACATAAAAAAGGTGTTGGATATGAAGGTAGCACCATACTATGGATGTAAGATGCTAAGACCGTTTGATGATATTAATTTGGACAATCCCGAAGCTCCAACAATATTTGAGAATCTTCTCAAAACCATTGGGTGCGATCCTGTAATGTTTCCCCATAAGACAAAATGCTGTGGATCCTATCTTTCCTTAAGCTCGACGGATATAGCAATTGAATGCTCCAACTCCATAATAAGCTCGGCTTTGGAAAATGGGGCAGAGGCAATTGCACTCACCTGTCCGTTATGTCTCTTTAATCTGGAGCTTGCACAGGAAAGATCAAAAGAAGATTCTGTTAAAGAGATTCCAATCTTTTACTTTACTGAACTTTTAGGACTTGCGATGGGGCTTGATATAAAGATTGAAAAGCACCTTTCAGATCCAATCCCGGTCCTTAAAGGCAAGGGTATTATATAATACTTTATAAAGCATAAAACAGGGGGATTCTACCCCACTTACTGTAATCGTAGAATCCTTATCTTTTTTTCTCCCAAGATTTCCAAAACCACCCCATTGAGAGTGGCAAAAGTGCCCAGGGGGTCATTCCTCTCAACGTGATACGTCGTTATTCCAGTGGGAGTTATGTACGAATTCAATGTCACTGATAACGGTGGACTTATCCGAGATATCCGGATCAGAATACGCTTTTTGAGCCCCCAAAGTTGTTGGTGGTTGACTGTCCTCAACGCATCCTGAAAGGCTCACAAAGAGTAACACAATCAGGATTAATATTATACATTTGGATTTCACTACTTTTATCCCTCCATAATTCCTCTAATATATAATAAGTATATAATTAAACGTGTACTATAAAAAGCTTTTGATACAAAAACAGCTACATACGGCACGACTGTGTTTAGAAATTACTCAGATCTCTATTTTTTAACACACAGTAAAGCATAAATGCGTTTTTATCTCCTGCTAATGAAGTAGAATGGTTACACCCTTTTTAAATCTTATCGCTAAATTTTATTAGGGTTGAGATACATAAATATATATATTGCTGGAAGGGGTATTAATAGGTATCACCAGGGAAACGAGATAGATTGTTTGGTCCTTCCGGCATTTACCTTCCGGATATCTTTCCTGATTATATGATAACCATCAAGGCTTTTTTGGATCTCGTTTTAATTTTATTGCTTTTATGATTTGATCGGTTGGTATGATACTGGTTTTTGGATGCCAAATGAAGGAACAAAATAGTAAAATTGATATACTACGTTCACAAGAGCCTAAGGGAGATAAGCATATGAGTAGAATAACTCCTTACTGTGCATATGTACCAGCACCAGCGCACAGCTTGGGTGAGGGATTGAATTGCTAAAATGGGACTTTCAGAAAGCTCATGGGGGTAAATCATTCCGATGAAAAAAGTAGCAGTTGTAAAATGTGCCGGGTACGAGGATATAAAAACCAGGGTTAAAGAAGCGATAGAGCTGATAGGTGGTTTTGAGCCAAAAGGAATGGTGGTTATCAAACCAAATGCAGGGTCCCCTCTAACGCCAAAAAGGGCCGCGAATACACATCATGCAGTTGTATCAGCAGTTGTTGAGCTTACCCGTGATTATGCATCGGAAGTAATTGTGGTGGAAAGTGAGGCAATTGCAGCCCCTGCGGATGTTTGCCTAAAAAAAAGTGGGATAGAAGAAGCGGTATTAAAATCCGGGGGCGAGCTCAGAATCCTGGATAATGATCCGAAGGTAAATGTAAAGATTGATGGCAAACGTCTAAAAGAGATAAAACTACCAAAAACAATAGTGGAGTGTGACACTCTGATAGATATCCCAAAGTTAAAAACAAATAGCTTTACTCTTCTCTCTCTGGGAATTAAAAACCTTATGGGTCTTTTGGATCGAACCGATAGGAAAAAAATTCATCGTACAGATATTTCACAGGCGCTTGTTGATACTCTAAAAGTTATAAAACCCGATTTGACCATTGTAGATGGCGTTTGCGCAATGGAGGGTCAGGGCCCTGTTTTTGGAGATGTGATTGAGCTTGGTTTGCTTATAGCCGGAAGGGATATTGTAGCAACAGATGCGGTCTCATCTTACGTTTCCGGTTTTTTCCCAGAAGAGATTGACACCACAAGAATTGCAGCTTGGGAGGGTATAGGAACATGTGACCTTGAAAGGATAGAGATCGTTGGAAGTAAAATAGAGGATGTAAAAAAGGTATTTAGGCGGCCTCTCTCTACCATTGAGGCAGTGTTTCCAAATGTTGATGCATACGTTGGTTGCGTCTGCAGAGGATGCTACGATCCGCTGATGGTCACATTTGACGGTTTGAGGTTAAGGGGAAAACTAAAAAAGATGGGAAGAGTGACGGTGATAATGGGAAAGGATGCACCAATTCCCGATTCTTTTGGAGATAAAACTTTTATTGTTGGAGATTGTGCAAAAAAACATAAAGATAGCGGAGTTTTTATAAAAGGATGTCCACCACTGGACGAGCTATTTAAAGTAAACTTTGATAAAGTTTAAGCCCCTCCGAGTAGTCTTGTGGTTCTTATTTGAGCTCTTCCTTATCCAGAACTCTGACGTGATCACCTCTAACTGTAACAGGTATTGGGACCATCGCATCAAACAACTCAACCGTTATCTCTTCATGTGTACTATCGACACGCTTAACCTTCGCCTTTTCACCTTTGAAAGGTCCGGAAATGAGCTCGACAATATCCCCTTCGGAGACACCTGTAACAGTTAGCTTTGGTGTTAGAAAATGCTCAATTTCACCTATTGTTGATGCACCTTTAACCAGGGCCCTTGCATGATGTACATTTTGGATTACCTGATCTACAACCTCGGGTGCCGAAGATTCCACCAGAACGTACCCCCTTAGCTCATCGGGCACTAAAATAGATCTTATGTCAGATTTATACTTTCTGGCAACCTGCTCCAATAAATTGGCTACAGCTCGCTCCTGATTCACCGTTGTTTTGACAATAAAAATTGTTGGGTTACCGCTATCCATTTTTTCCCCTACCCCGAAGAAAGCAAAAGCGGCAATTCAGTCATTACAAGGTAGATTAAAAAGCCAATCGCCCCGATTAACAGTATCCCAAGCCCTGCAACCCTCGAAATCTTGGAAAATTCCTCTCTGGAGGGCCACCTAGTCAGCCTTAAAATCCTAACATATTCATTGAGTTTCTGTGAAACGGAACTTTTGTTTGTGCTCATCTTTTATCTTACAAAATCAATACCATATTTTTTTTGCAACCCTCTAGCGTCTGGTTTACCATAAATCTGTGGGGATTTTACACCAGTAACAACCAACATAGTCCTTACAGTACGCTCCAAACCGGGATCTATCTGTGCACCCCATATAAGCCTTGCATTAGGATCAATCCGCTGATAAACCTCCTCGACAACCCCTTCTGCTTCGGATACAGTCATATCAGGCCCTCCAACCACATTCACTAAGGCGGATGTTGCACCAGATATATCTACATCCAGTAATGGGCTCTTCAGCGCTTTTTTCACAGATTCGACAGCCCTCTCTTCGCCATCTGACTCACCCAAACCGATCATTGCCACACCACCTTTTTGCATAACTGTCCTTACATCTGCAAAATCCAGGTTGATCAATCCGGGTTTGGTTATCAGCTCTGTGATACCTTTTACTGCCCTCATTAATACCTCATCTGCAATCTTAAAGGCAGCATATAATGGTAATTGGGGGACTATTTCCAGTAATTTATCATTCGGGACGACAATAACTGTGTCTGTGGATTCTCTTAACCGTTCCAACCCGGCCTCTGCATTTGACCTTCTTATCACGCCTTCGACACCAAAAGGCAAGGTTACAACTGCAATTGTTAATGCGCCGCTATCTCTCCCTGCTTCTGAGATGATAGGTGATGCCCCTGTTCCGGTCCCGCCACCAAGACCACAGGTTACAAATACCATATCCGCGCCATCAACTATCCCCCTAATTTCGTCATCAGCTTCCCTTGCCGCTTCCTCGCCAATTTGTGGTAAACTTCCGGCACCAAGACCTCTTGTCTTTGTCCTTCCAATCAAAATCTTTTTGCTTGCCTGTATATGTAATAAATGTTGAGCATCGGTGTTAAGTGCATATAACTCTGCGCCTTTTATCCCCTCCTCCTCCATTCTCTGTATGGTGTTTGATCCACCGCCGCCACAACCAATAACCTTTATGTTTGTTTTTAGCCCCTGTAGAATGTCCTCAAGGTCCCTATTGGTTTCCTTAAACCTAGGATCATCCACCTGTGGAGCCGTAGCAATTTCAGCCCTTGAAAACGCCTCTTCAACTATTGTTTTCATTTTATCCTCCTTAGGGAGCTCCCCTCCTCATTGATTCAGTATGCCTTGATAGCATTTATACTTTTCCAATCCAATGATGAGTTGACCGGTTATATCCTCGGTAAATATCCCTCAAGAATATTCTATAACATTCTACTATTTCTTATTATTCTTAGCGTGCTATTTGTGGGAATTGGAATTAGAAAATTCCATTTGACACATCGACTGTATCAAACCCCTTATAAAACCCAACGAGCATAAAATAGCTATTTTATCTTTTTTGTGAAATAAAGTAGGATGCTATCGAGGAACCAGCTATCATAAAGACAGCGCCAGATAATAAAATCCACCTCGTTGGGGGTGGTGGTGTAGGCGTCTCGGTAGGGCAAGGTGGAGTGGGCTGTGTATCTGTTAAAGAGGGTTCTGATGTTACATTCGGTGATAGAATAGTGGCAGTACGACTTGAAATTTTGAGTGGTGTCGGAACCGGTGTAGGTATGGTAACATACTCCTCCTTAGGACTATCATCTCTTTTGATTCCACCACCCCTGCTACTGCCTCCACCACTTATTATTCCGGCGGGTGGAGTGGGGGTTTCAATATTGAATGTTCCACTATCTATCTCTCTTGGGACTTCACCCCCTCCATCATTTAACGATACAACGTCAAGACTTAAAGGGCTTGAGCCCCCCTCATTTCCCACGGCTCTCAGTGTCACATCGGCAAATTTAGTATCCCCATTAAGTCCATCACCCATATTTACAGCGGCATAGCAGGTGGATCCGGCTGAGTTGTTTATTTCCTTAAAAGTTTCAAAATTGAGGTCACTATTACCAATATAAATAACCTCGACAACAGAACCATCGTAATTTAAAAGAATATGGGCACCTTTAATATTTGTTGCATTGTTTATCATTATCGGAGCTGTTATATTTTCACCATGTTTTACACTAACATCCTGTATATAAACAGTTGTAGCTGCTGCTGAGGTGAAGGTTGCAGTTAACAGTATGAGAATAAATGAAAACACAATCCTTTTAATGTTCCTTCCTTTCATCGTTAGTTTATACATTTCTACCTCTAATGGAGTATCCCATACCCATTTATGCGATATAAATAGTTCACCAAATATATGCCATCTTCCAAAATTACAGCCCCATCACCGGTAACATCTGCTAAACCAGAATCAATATTTCCATAACCATCTACAAGCAACGCATGGTTTAAAAGGTATACCCCATCTTTCAAATCAACCTTTCCGTCTCTGTCCACATCCCCGTTTTGTGCAACGTTTAGCTCTATGTTAACCATGCTGTTTGAGTTGCCGTGCCCATCCATTGCGGTGACTAAAAAGTTGTATGTGCCCTGTGAAACACCGTTTGGCACGGATACATCTACTGACCATATATCAGATCCGATATATTGCATAGGTTGTTCATTTGATCCACCGATCAGAGATAGATCAACAGTCACTTGGCTAACACCGTCCGGATCGCTTACCGTTACATTCAACGTAGAGGTTTCACCCCATGTAAAATCGTTATCTGTGTCAATTGGAATCACATTTGGATTGGCCGATGGAGATGTAACTGAGGGGGGTACCAAATCGGATATCACCATAAACGTTCCATCTGATACTGTTCTTGAAATCTCCTCATAGTTGCTATCCTGTATTGATATAACGTTTAAGGACAACGGGCTCGAATCACCGGTTCCACCTACCGCTTTAAATGTTACATCAGCGAATCTAATGTCCGGGCCATTTTGGGCATCGGGCTGATTTATGGCGGCATATCGCACAAGGCCTATGGAATTGCTAATGTTTTCATACGTGATAAAATTTAGATCACTACCCTCGATGTCGGTCACTTGAACAATCGATTGGTCATAACTTAGTTTTATATATGCCCCGCTAACGTTTGTTACGTCGTATATCATTATTGGCAAAACTGCAGTTTCATCAGGTCCTACTGTGGCGTTAGATATTGAAACTGTTGTTGCAGATGCTGATGCCTGAAAAGCAATCATAATAATAAACACACCAAAAATTGCAATTATTTTTTTAATTTTCATTCCTCTTTTCCCCCTCTACTTTATATTATATTGAACAAGACTATATAACGTATGGCACGAATTTGGAATTAGATGAACATGAAAAGCATTTTTATGTAGCTTTTGGACAAATAAAAATTATCAATTCACATTCCGGATTTCACAAGAATATGAAAGGGCGGATATCGGGCCATATACAAAAAAAAATTAAACCATAAACTCCATCTAATGAAACGGCCTAATTATATTCCCACATCCCGGTTTTGCTAAAATCTCACCATCCTCATAAACCTTTACACCCCTAAGAAACGTTGCATATGGCTTAGCCTTTATAATCCTGCCATCAAATGGCGAATGTTTTGCCTTAGAAAAAAAGTTATCAGGATTTATTTTTTCATTTGTATTTGAAATTACGACAAGATCTGCAAAATATCCTTCTCTTATCATTCCTTTTTTCTCCAAATTGAAAACTTTTGCAGGATTTTCAGAACATACTTCAATCAGCCTTTTGTAAGTTAATCTACCTTCCAATACCTCGGTATACATCATCGGAAGCATTGTCTCAAGGTTTGGAACGCCAGAAGGTGCTTCAGAAAAAGATTTTTCTTTTTCTTGCTTTGGATGAGGGGCATGTTCGGATGCGACTATGTTCAATGTTCCGCATTTCAACGCATGCCATAAAATATCGTTATCTTCTTTCGCTCTAAGCGGCTCAACCATTTTTGCAAATGCACCACGCCTCTTAAGTTCCTCTTTGGTCAGGAAAAGATGATGTGGTGAAACATCTGCTGTAATTTTAAATAATCCATTCTTTTTATCCCGTATATGTTTAAGTCCGAGTTTGAATATCTCAAGGCTCTTCAGAGAGCTTAAATGGCTAATATGTATGTGCACCCCTGCAGATATTGCAATTTCCGAATAGAACTTTACTGCACTTGCCTCAAGTTCTGGGGGATGTTTGTTTAAAAAATTCGTAATTTCATCAGAGCCAAAATCTTGCTCTAAAGCTCCTTTGTTTTTGGATTTGATTGATTTTGAAGATACATCTATTGCATGAATGCATATTGGAAGTTTACATCCCGATAATTTTAAAAAAGCCTCTAAAACGGTATCTCGGTCATATATATCGTATTTTGTGTATGGGTGCAGGGGATAAATTTTAAACCCGGCGATTCCAAGATCGATCATCTTAGGCAGATCGTTTATTAAATCATCCGGAATTGAAGAAAAAAATCCAACATCGGCCACAATCTTACTTTTGGCACTTTCTTTTTTTGCCTTTAAATTTTCAGGGTTTATTGTGGGTGGGTCAGTATTTTGCATATCCAAGACCGTGGTTATCCCCCCTGCCACAGCGGCCATTGTCCCGGTGTCAAAATCCTCCTTGTATGATAAATTCAGACCTCTTAGATGGGCATGAACATCCACCAAACCCGGAAGAACAACCATGCCTTTAGCATCGAAAACCTCATCACTTTTCGGAAGATTATCAGGTTTTGCCACCTGCTCAATTAATCCATCATTTATTGCTATGCCACATTCAACCAGGTTATTTGGCTCGATTTCACTTACAAAAGGTACCTTAGCATTAATAATTTTAAGATCAACATCATGTGCAGTCATCACTAATGCCCTTAGCATTAGATATTATATAAAACTACGTCCTACAATGTGTTTTTAGGACACACTACCTGTGAAATCCTTAAAACCTCTTTGACCCTTTCGACATCTACTTCCGTATTTGCACAGCCTGTTTTGGATAGATAAATTACCTGGGTTGGGGTTTTGGGCCTTATATGCCGCACCATGGCCAAACCTGCTACTAGTTCGTCATAACAGGCTACAGCAACAATAGCTTCCGGAACGTTTTGCTCTAAAAACTTTTTTATGACACTTCCACCAGGTGCTATTAAAACTTTATATCCTAAAACTTCAGCAAAGGTTTTCAAACGGAATATCGGGCAGTCCCTGTTGCAAAAAGCACAGATAAAACCGGATTCGTTATATTCACCTTTACAGGTGGATACTTTCCTGAGGCAATGGGGTAAAAACAAAACTCGTTTTGATATCGTTGTCTTTTCAAATCCTCTCCTCTCGGTTGAATTGTAAAATTCTAATTCCAGTGATCTGTTTTCTTCGGAGACATCTTGTTTTGGTAGTTTCATATACATAAGATCCGATTCAAGAACATTTTCTTCCATTTTAAATACCTATTATCAACCATATCTGAACATATATTAAAGTAGTATGTACACAATTTTGTATTTTTTTTACATATCACGCCTATCATGGGTCCTTTGACTTTGCCAGAATAAACA
>DAOWMC010000209.1 GCA_030643285.1 Methanobacteriota archaeon
AATGCGTGATAATGGATTTGCGTTAAGCGGTTCCTGAATAAAAACTACACCATCATTACTAAGGACCCTATATCTTTCATCCAAACAAGCATCGAGATCGTGGTATGCATGATGTAAAGAAGCCCTTATGTGGACACCTGCAAACATCTGGCCTTTAAACGGGAGTTTCTGTCCTATGCCTGACACAACCATCGACCAGTCTGGATTAGATTTCAGTGAATTAAATTCCGGATCAATATTAACCATAATTTTAGTACTATTTTTCTTCAATTTCTTTGACACACCACCCTCCCCTCCACCCCAATCGAGTATATATTCGCTATCTTTTGATTTGCATTCATTGAAAAAGCCTATATATCCATAATCCAAGCAATTGTTAATTCTATTCCAAGTTATATCATCCATACGCCATTTGATTTTCATTTTCTCAGCTTCATCGTCAAATACACAGCATGTTTTCTATCAATACGTGACAAAAATCTTGCAATTGTATTTGGAATTGGATAATAGCCCACACCAACGATTTTTTCAACTTTAAATCCATGATACTCAAATAATTCTTTCAATCCCTCGTGAGTAAAGGTTCTTAGATGAACTGCCCCTTTTCCTCCATGTTTCATGCCACGTTTTGGATCGAATGAATTTCCAAGAATAACTTCATTGCTTATATGTGCTGGAAACGGCTGCTTACCAAAAATCAGGGAGAATATATTATGAAAACCCGCTAAATTAGGTGTTGAAATGATCGTGTATCCTCTATTTTTAAGTATTCTATATATCTCTTTTAGAAAAAGGTCCGTCTCATAAAGATGCTCTATGACTTGATTTGCAAAAACAACATCAAACGTTTCATCTTCTATCGGGAGTCTTCCATTTAAATTTACACGATAAACATTGATTCCATTTTCTTTAGCCAATCGGGCTGTTTCATCCAGAAATTCTATACCCCAAACATCATCTGTCCCAACTTTTTCTGCCAATATCTTTGTAAAATCTCCTTTTTCACACCCGCAATCAAGTAATTTTGCGTGAGGGTTATTTTCAGCCATATTCAGAATAAATCTTCGATTTTCTTCATCTACTTGACGGTACAGTGATAATAATTCCATCTTTTAATCACTTCAAATTCCCATAAAACGATTCAACAAGTAAACTAATTTCATCCCACCCACGCCCCCTCACGCGCTCAATACACCTTTTTTCCATATCTTTCCCCTCTCCCAATCCCTTAATTATCTTATCAGAAATGTCCTTTTCGGAGAGCTCGCATAAAAAACCATTCCCACCATCTGTTATAAAATCACATGTCGCATTCATCTTGTGATTCACAGTAACAACAGGCAATCCACACGCGTTTGCTTCCAACGCCGAAATCCCAAAACCCTCTCTTGTTGATGGTAAAACAAATACTTTTGATGACTTCATACATGAGATAACCTCATTATAATCCTCTAAAAATCCGGTAAATTCAATGTGTCCCTCCAGATCTAAATCATGGACCAATTTTTCCAGTTCATTCTTTTTTGGCCCATCACCGATGATTATACATTTTATATAGGGGGTATCTGTCTTTACCAGTTTTATCGCCCTGATCAAAATATCAACGTTCTTTTCCTCAACCAGCCTTCCAACAAATATAACATCTGATTTTTTGTCTGAAGCTTTTACATCTTTTATCTTATCAAAATCTATTCCATTTGGGATTACTTTAATCTCCTTTTTTGAACCGCCACCAATCCGCTCCAAATCCTTTTTAGTTCTATCAGATACCGCAATAGCCTTATCAGTTAGATGAACAGTCATTTTTTCAACGGTTTTTCCAAATGCCCCTTTCATTCCCAAATACTCATACCAGTAATCATCCCAGACCTCATGCCACGTAATTAACAATGGAATTCGATTAAGAGATGAAGAAATCTTTGCAGAAAAACATGAAAAGTATGGAAAAGCCTGACAGTCAATAACATCAAAATCCTCCTTCAGTAAAGGAAGAGCAAGTTTTCTTGCAAAATATATAGCTTCCCCTATGCTTCTTTTTCCATCTATATACAACTCTTTTAACTCACAAACGCCGTGAAGATAGACCCCCTCTTTTATAATTACATCTTTTTCATCCCACCATTTTATCCCAAATATATGTACCTGGTGCCCTCGCTTTACCAACCGTCTCGAAATCTCGTATATTCGCTTTTCCACACCGCCTTTTACATAAGGATATACCGCATCATATACATATGCGATTTTCATTCTTTACTACCAAGTAAGATCATACTCACAAATAACGCTGAAAATACCAGACTGATGCCTATCGAGGAGGTAACCATCGCAAGTACTGCATTTCCCACTTCAGAAAGCGAACCGTACCCGGAGTATATCCAGGCGATTAATATCCTGATACCCATAACCAATCCTATTAAAAATAGGAATGCTCCGATAAATAATTCAACTTCAAGGCAACGATAGTCCAAAAATCTTTTAATTAAGCCTTCTGCTTTGGCGGTTCCATAAACAATTCCGTAAACTTTTGTGTTTATACCCATAACCATTGTCTGAAATCCCATTATTGAAAGTATCCCGCCTAGGATGAATGAATGCAACCTTGTTTCAACCCCACCACCCAATGAAAATAGCATAAATGTTAAGAACAAACCCAGCAAAAAGAGCACAATTCCCGGAATCAAAAAGAAAATCGCCGGATTGTAAAGCATCATAAACCGCAGGTGTCTCCAGCCATCGGTAAATGAATTTAGTTTTGAAGATGCGCCATCTCTGGGGTAATATGTAATTGGTACCTCTACAATTTTTAAATCTTTCTTTACCGCCTCAATTACCATTTCAGAGGCAAATTCCATGCCACCACTTCGCAGATCCATCTTTTCCAAAGCGTTTTTTGTGAATGCTCGCATCCCGCAATGTGCATCTGAAATGTCCACATTAAA
>DAOWMC010000102.1 GCA_030643285.1 Methanobacteriota archaeon
CCCTCAGATGAGATGCCTTCCAATATCGCTTTTGCCATCTTATCAGTTGATCCCCACATCGTGTCATAGACAATAACCGCTTTTTTACTGGTCTTTCCTTTCCCCCACTCTATGTAAGCTTCTATAATTTTAGCCGGATCGGAACGCCATATTATTCCGTGACTTGGACCAATAATGTCTATATCGATTCCAAGTTTTACAACCTCCTCGATTTTGTTTACAACAAGTGATGAGAATGGCATTAGTATATTTGCATAGTATGTAGCGGCATCTTCCATAACATCTCCAACTTCATCATCAAATCGCTTGGATGTCGCAATATGCTGCCCAAAGCCGTCGTTTGGCAATAAAACTTTATCCTCTTTGATATAAGTGAACATACTGTCCGGCCAGTGAAGCATAGGCGCTTCAAGGAACGTTATGGTCTTTTTACCAAGTTTTATCTCGTCTCCACTTTTAACCGTGATAAAGTCCCAATCACAGTTGTAATACCTTAACAGACCTTCTTTTCCACGTTCAGTTGATATGACTTTTGCATCTTTTGCTATATCCATTATGGCAGTAAGGGAGCTTGAATGATCCATTTCAATATGGTTTGCCACCACATAATCTATATCCTTAGGATCGATGATATCCCGAATCCTTCCAAGCATTTCATCGGTGTGGGTGTACTTTACCGTGTCAACGAGTGTAATCTTTTCATCGATGATGAGGTACGAGTTGTATGTGGTTCCTTTAGCGGTTAGGTAGCCATGAAAATCTCGCAGATTCCAGTCTATCGCACCTACCCAATATATCCCTATTCCATCCTTTAATTCAGTTACGTTTGTTCTTACCATCCCAATATTCCTCCTTCAAGGCAAGATTCATTTTCATTCCTTTTCACTCAAAAACCGCTCAGCGCATATCTTGCAACAAAATAGATACTCTTTTCCATCAATTGTCGTTTTATAATTGGCAAAGACACATTCTTCCACTTCAGACCCACAAGTCTTACAAACAGCAGTTATTTTTTCAGTCATCTTTTTCACCACCCTTTTTCTTTCTATAATCTTCAATTGCCGCACGCAATCCATCTGCTGCCAAGTTTGAACAGTGCATCTTAACAGGTGGCAATCCTTCTAAGGCATCGGCAACATCGTTTCTTGTTATTTCAATTGCCTCCTCAAGAGTCTTTCCTCGAGCAAGTTCCGTTATCATGCTGCTTGTGGCCACTGCTGCCCCACATCCGAATGTCTTGAATTTTATATCCTCAAGTTTATCATCCTTCACCTTTATGTAGATGTTCATAACGTCTCCACAGGTGGGATTTCCAACAACGCCGACTCCATCAGCGTCTTTTATTTCACCCATGTTTCTTGGGTTTTTAAAGTGATCCATAACCTTGTCGCTATACATTTATTTCACCTCGGTGTCAAAGGAGACATATCTCTCAACCTCTTTATTATTGCCGGTAAAGTTTCAAGCAAATATTCCACATCTTCTTTTGTATTATTTTTTCCCAGCGTCAAAAGAAGTGCACCCTGTGAATCTGCATGCGAGATTCCCATTGCGATGAGCACATGAGATGGCTCAAGTGTCTTTGAAGTACAGGCAGAACTAGATGAAGTGGATATCCCTTCCATGTCGAGGCTCAATATGATTGATTCACCTTCGATAAAGCTGAATCTGACATTGGCGTTGTTTGGCAGCCTTTTTTTGGGGTGGCCGTTCAGGTATGTATCTGTTATTCCTTCAAGAATCCCATTTACCAGTTTATCTCTCAGGGCGCTAATACGCCCTGCCTCACTTTCCATTTCAGCCTTTGCCAATTCTGCTGATTTTCCCATTCCAACGATACTTGCCACGTTTTCCGAACCGGATCTTAATCCCCTCTCTTGCCCCCCTCCATGAATTATAGGCTGAATTTTTGTTCCTTTTCTTATGTAAAGTGCCCCGGTGCCTTTCGGCCCATACATATCGTTTGATGATATTGACATAAGGTCAATATTTTCAGAAACGTCGGTTGGGATCTTTCCGGCTGCTGCTACCGCATCAACGTGAAAATAGATCTCTTTATCCTTTGCTATCTCACCGATCTTCTGTATGGGCTCTATTGTGCCAACCTCTCCATTGGTATACATTACCGATATCAGGATGGTATCGGGCCTTATCTCTTCTTACAGTTTCCCGATATCAACTGTACCGTACTTATCAACAGGAACATATGAGATTTCAAACCCTTCCTTTTGGAGCTGTTTACATGTGTTCAGTATAGATATATGCTCAATAGCAGTTGTTATTATGTGTTTTCCCCTGTCCTTTCTTCGGCGAGCTACGCCTTTTAATGCGAAATTATTGCTTTCGGTTCCGCCGGATGTAAAGACGATTTCATCAGCATTTGAGCCTATAAGATCTGCAACCTTTTGTTTTGCCTCGTTGATTGCATTTTTTGCTCTCGAGCCATACGAATGTAATGAAGATGGGTTTCCAAAACTCTTTTCCATGTATGGAACCATCACCTCAATTACCCTCGGGTCAACCGGAGAGCCTGCGCTGTAATCAAAATAAACTCGCCTCATGTGATTCCTCAAAAGCTCAGGACTGCATCATAGTCAAGCATTAAATCGTTAAGTGTTGCTGCTCCTACTACCTTTGCCCCATCAATGAAGTCACCACGATCAAGTCCTAAAAGCTGTGTACTCTGCTCACATACAAGGAGTTCGACTCCCGCACCGATTGCCTGATCCATCACCTCTTTTAATGAAGGAAATGTACCCATCTTAATCTTTTCAGCTTCTCCTTTTTTGACCACCGTAACGCCTTTTACCATGAAGTATACCGTCGCATCTATGTCCATTGCAACTGCCGTTGAGGCAAGTATAAACGGTGCGTATGTCTTTTCGGGTGTATCAACACCACTCATCTGAACATAAAGTATCTTTTTCTTATCAGCCATTTTTAACATCCTTTTTATTTTGTCTTTTTTATTAAAAATCTCAGTTTATCCCCTTCTTTTTCCATCTTGAGTATCTCATTTCCGGTTCTTTTTGCGAATCTCTGGATGTCCTCTTCTGCTGCTGGGTCATCTGCTATTAGCTCCAAAACCTGGCCAGGTTCCAAAGAATCGATTTCCTCTCTTGTCCTAAGAAGGGGCATCGGGCAGAAAAGGCCGATGCAGTCTAATGATTTATCTGGTTTTTCAGGCATACTATCCTTTTACCATCTCAGCGATTTTTCTTCCAAATTCCTTGCACTTTTCCAATCCGTCTTTGTCGGGCTTTCGTTTTATCCGAAGGCCAGGCTCTATCACGTCCATTTCGAAGATATGTTTCATTGTGTCAGTCATCATACCGACAGATTCGCCACTCCACCCAAAAGATCCGAATGCCGCCCCGACCTTTCCTTTCAAGTCCACTTGTTCCATCTTGAATAAAAATCTCTTCATTGCCGGAATGAGATCATGATGGTACGTTGGAGATCCCAAAACCACAGCATCGAAATTGGAAAAGTCATTTACATTTGCATCTTTGATCTTTTTTGATACTACTTCTGCTCCTTTCTCCTTCAATCCCTCTTCAACTGCTTTTTTTATTTTTTCTGTATTTCCGCTCCTGGTTTCATAAACAATCATTACTCTGGTCATCTTTTTACTCCTTTGTCCTTGGATTAGATTCTTTTATCAATATTTTCAGGGCCCCCACACTCTGGAATATAGCATGTAGCGTCTACAAATGCACACTTTTCTTTACAGGAGGGACATGTTTCAGGGGGACTATCTGCTTTAAATGCGTATCCGCAACTTGAACATTTCCAGTGAGTCATTTTTTCCACCCCCTTTAGCAACTTCCAAAGCCTTCAAATTCGGTCAAATCTTTTTTCCCTTCCCAGACTCCGTGAATATTACACCTGGCTCTTGCTTTCATCGTGTGGGGATGTGTTAGCCGAATTGGAATTTTTATTTTCGGATCAGTAAGCTCTGCTGTCAAATCCACCCGCGTAAGGAAAGTATCCCCCGAATAAAGCTCTATCCACTCGATGAAATGACCTGGTTCGTTTGGATGTTTTAGGAGCTTTCCCACTTCAACCACAACTTCAAACGGCTCTCCTGCTTTAGCAAGATTCGGAGCTTCTATCACCGGTGTATGCTTTTTTTCAAGGTCGGTCATCCCTTTTCCATCCTTTGCTATGTTAATTCCGCAAAGAATATCATCTTTACATGTTTTTTCCATTTTTTTTCACCTACCAACATTTAATTTCAATTCATCGATTCCATCTCTTCACCGCAGCAGTACAGTGCTCCTCCACCGACTTTGGTTACTTCTACTTCGTTTCCACAAATGTTGCACCTATATTTTTCACCAACTTTTCCTACTCCCATTTTTTTCACCTCCTGATCAATCTCTAATATCTCTAATACTCTTCACACACTAATTCAAAATATCCCTTTGGATGTTTGCATAATGGGCACCCTTTAGGCGGCTCTTTTCCCTCATGTATGTATCCGCATTTTCTGCATCTCCATCGTACAGGCTGGTCTTTTTTGAGTAGTTTACCACTTTCAAGGTTTTCAAGTAGCGCTTTGTATCTTTTTGCATGCTCTTCTTCTACCTTTGCAACTGTTTCAAAGTACATCAGTGCCTCAATTTCGCCTTCCTCTTTTGCCACCTTTGCAAATCCGGGGTACATCTCGGTGTATTCATAGGTTTCACCTTCTATTCCTGTTTGCAAATTCTTTTTTGAGTCTCCGATCCCACCCAGAAGTTTCAGGATCAATTTTGCATGTTCCTGTTCGTTTCTTGCCGTTTCTTCAAAGAATTCTGCTAATTTCTCGTATCCTTCTTTTCTCGCGGCTTTGGCAAAGAAGTCATATTTATTTCTTGCCTGACTTTCGCCTGCAAAGGCAGACAATAGGTTTTCTTTTGTCTTAGACATGGTATCATCTACTTTTTTTATTACCTGTTGTTTCTTATTCTATTTATTTTTTTTGAAGTGGGGTAAATCGCATACATTTGTGTAATAAATTCACCATTAAATCCGATTTACGTATATATTATTACCAATATAAATAATTATGCTAAGGATTTCGTCAAGAAACTTCAAAAAGTTTCATCATTTCAACGACCTATCGGAGCTTTGCTCCGATAGGTCATAAATTGC
>DAOWMC010000213.1 GCA_030643285.1 Methanobacteriota archaeon
GACAGGATATGTCAGATACAACAAATATTCCATCTTCATTTTCGGTTATCGCTCCGTAGACGCAGTTCTCTTCACACTTACCGCAATGTATGCATATTTCCGGATCTATAAAGGCTGTTACAAGGTCTATATCCATCTCGTCGTTTTTCAGAAATGATGAAACACGGGATGCGACAGCACTTGCATCAACGATGCATTCCTGAATAGGCTTTGGAGCTTCACAGGTTCCGGCGATAAACATGCCCATGTTAGCCGTATCAACCGGGGCGATCTTCATATGATAAGGCGCTGCAAACTCATCCTCTTTTCTAACAAGGCCGAGGCTCTTTGTCATCTTTACAGTACCTTCGGATGGTACAAGTGCAGTCGATAATACAACAAGATCAGCCTTTATCTCCTGTATCTCGTCAAGCATTGTGTTTTCAAGTCGAACAGTAAGTTCATCACCGTCCGGTATCACATCACTTACATTTCCTTTTATATAATCTACACCCATCTCTCTTGCAGCATCATAGTATTCCTCATATCCTCTTCCTGCCGCTCTAAGATCTATATAGCAGACTATCACATCCATATCCGGGTGCTCCTGTTTTATAAGGCGAGCGTTCTTTGTTGCATACATGCAGCATATCTTGGAACAGTACTCCATATGCCTTCGATCCCTTGAGCCTGCACACTGTACAAAGACAACGGTCTCTGGCGTTTTACCATCACTTGGCCTCTTAAGTTCACCATCAGTAGGACCTGTTGAATTTATCAATCGCTCAAGTTCAAGGCCAGTGACAACATTCGGATGCTCATAGTGGTACTCTGTGTCAGACAGATCATACTGCGCATAGCCCGTTGCAAGTACGATAGCACCAACCGTAAACTCCATTTCCTCTTCTTTCTGATCATAAACGATTGCGCCTGCCTCACATACAATGGCACACAGCCCACACTGTATACACTTTTCCCTGTCAAGGCTGTATTTAAGCGGGACAGCCTGTGAGTTTGGTGCGTAAGCTGCCGTTCTCACCGCCAGATTAAGGTCAAAGTCATTTAAAATTGCCATGGGGCACACATCAGCACAGGTACCACAACCCGTACATTTTTCCTCATCTATATACCTTGGTCTTTTAACAACTTTTGCTACGTACTCTCCTGGGCGGCCCGATACTTCCTCTACTTCCGCACATGTGATAAGCATAATATTCTGGTTGTTTACGACCTCATTTAGCTTGGGTGATATGGTACACATTGAACAGTCATCGGTCGGAAATGTTCTATCGAGTCTAACCATGTTCCCACCAATATTTGGCTTTTTTTCGACAAGATAAACCTTGAAATCCTTATCTGCAAGCTCAAGGGACGTGTGCATTCCGGCGATTCCACCGCCAATAACAAGAACATCTTTTGTGAGCGGCACGCTCGTTTTACCTATCTCTTCAAGTTTCCTTGCCTTTTCTATACCGCCATGTATAAGTGCAAATGCCTTTGCCGTAGCTTTCTTTGGATCATCTCTGTGAACCCATGAGCACTGCTCACGTATGTTAACCATCTCCCAGAGATATGGATTCAATTTCTCACCAACACATTTGCTGAAAATAGCTCCATGGTGTTTTGGAGAGCAGGAAGCTACAACAACCCTGTCCAAATTCTCCTCTTCGATCTTATCTTTTATCAACTCCTGGCCTGCCTGAGAGCAGACAAAAAGGTGCTTATAAACTAAAACATCATCTCCAGTCGTCTTTTCGACTTCCTCTACTAACCTATCGATATCCACTACTCCACCGATGTTAATTCCACAGTGACAGATGAAGACCCCAATCATTTATAATCCTCCATGAGCTTTACCACAGTTGAAAGATTTATTTTTCTAACATAAGAAGTTTTTTAAATTGTTAGCTGAATGAGGGGTTAAATAAATTGCATTTGTTTAATTCGCTATAACCACAAGATTACGCAGATCCTCCCAAGTAAACCTTTTAAAAAAAGGTTTAATCCAAAAACGAGCGTTTTAAAAAAGACTTGAGAAAAAACGGTTTTGCATCAAAGCTTTTTTTAAAAGCTTTGTATCTGTGGTTTTTTTACATCGGCTATACAATTACAAAATTTTAAACTTTTTTCTAAAAAGTTTATTGGATCATGAAAGATAAATGATGATTCATACTGACGATAAAGATTGCCAATGGATATTAAGAATAAAATCTAAAAATCATATGTAGAGAGAGATAATAGATGTCAAATTGTAAACTTTTGTCGATTGTTTTTGTTTTGCTTTTGATCGTGTCAACATTTGGCGGGGTTTTACCAACCGACGCAGAATCTGAAGATTGTGAACCAGCAGAAGAAATACAGGTTATAATCGGATTTGGACAAAAGCCAGATTTTTTGTTTCAAGATAATGTTAAAGAGGTTAGATCGCTCGTGAATAAAGATGGCGGGAAGGTCAAACATGAGTTCCACACGATTTCGGCTATGACTGCCTCGTTATCACCAAAAACAATTAATACACTGAGTAAAAATCCAAACATAGCATACATCGAGCCGGACTACCGGGTCAAAGCATTCGGAGAGACCCTTACCTGGGGTGTTGATCATATAGATGAAGAACTTTCAGGGAGCGGAACCGAAGATGCTTGCGATGTTACACCAGACAGGAACGCCTGTGATGAGATTAAGATTGCAATTTTGGATACGGGAATTGACATGAATCACCGTGACTTGGACGACAACGTGGCAGGTGGAGTTTGCTTTTTTGGTTGGTTTGATGATGGTAAAACTGCTGAAAGGTACTGGGAAGATAAGAATGGTCATGGAACTCTCTGCGCTGGTGTTATCGCTTCAGAAGACAACGGGGAAGGGATTACTGGTGTTGCCCCGAATGCATCACTTTACGCCGTGAAAGTTCTTGAC
>DAOWMC010000029.1 GCA_030643285.1 Methanobacteriota archaeon
CGATAAAGAATATTCAGGCACAGGAATAGGCCTTGCTGTTTGTAAAAGGATTGTGGAACGCCACGGTGGCAGGATAGGGGTGGACTCGGAGCCTGAAAAGGGTTCTACCTTTTACTTTACAATTCCTGTGAGGGGGATAAAAAATGAGTGAAGGGGAAAATGGTAGTCCAATTGACATCTTGCTTGTGGAGGACAATCCCGGTGATGTGCGTTTGACAAAAGAGGCATTCAAAGAGGGTAAGTTGAAAAACAACCTGCATGTGGTAAAAGACGGTGTTGAGGCTATGGCATTTCTTCAAAAGGAGGGTAAATACGCCAGCGCGTCTTGCCCCGACCTCATTCTACTTGACCTGAATCTTCCAAAAAAGGACGGTCGTGAGGTTCTTAAGGAGATCAAGGCCGATGAAAATCTCAGACGTATTCCTGTTGTAATCCTTACCACCTCAAAGGCGGAAGAAGATATACTTAAAACATACGACCTTCACGCAAACTGCTACATTACAAAACCTGTTGACATGGAACAGTTCATCAAAATTGTGAAATATATAGAAGAGTTCTGGTTCACAATAGTTAAACTTCCGGGGCGATGAATAAAATGAGGAATAAAGAAGAAAACACGATCAAAGTCCTTTTTGTGGAGGACAACCCGGGCGATACCAGACTTATATCAGAGATGCTTAAGGAAGTTAACGCAAGCCTGTTCTGGCTGATGCACGCAAAAAGCCTGAAAGAGGCATTTAACCAGCTCGAGGCAGAACATTTTGATATAATCCTGTCAGATCTTGGACTTTCGGATAGCTGTGGGCTTGATACGTTCGTCAGGTTACATGACCGGGTGCCAAAACTACCGATTATTGTAATGACGGGTCTTGATGATGAGGTCACAGGTATCAAAGCGGTAAGAGAAGGTGCGCAGGACTACCTTGTCAAAGGGCAGGTGGATGGCAACCTGTTGATGCGTTCACTCAGATATGCAATCGAGCGTAAGCGGACGGAAGAAGAAATCAAACAACTGAATGAGTGTCTTGAAAAAAAGGTAAAGAAAAGAACAGCCGAGATTGAAAAACTGTTAAAGAATAAAGATGAATTTATAAGCCAGCTTGGCCATGACATAAAGACGCCTCTGACACCACTCCTGTCACTTTTACCGATTATAGAAAAAAAGGAAACAGATCCTGAATTAAAAGAATTACTAAACGTGTGTATCCGAAATTCGGGCTACATTAAACATCTGGTTGTTAGTACACTTAAACTTGCAAGGCTTAACTCAAATGATGCTGTTTTTGACATAAAAGAAATAAGCCTTTTGGATATAGTCGATTCGATTTTCAGTGAGTATCGGGCTGTATTTGATAAAAGAGATATTGCAATTGAAAACGGGATTAATGAGAAAACGATTGTTTTAGCAGATTATATGCGGCTTAAAGAGGTGATTGACCATCTTATAACAAATGCTATCAAGTTTATGGAAGATGGAGGAAGACTTACGATTTTTGCAGAAGAAAACGATTGTAGGTTTACCACCATTTCAGTTAGGGATACTGGCATAGGTCTGGATGAAAAAGCAAAATCTCATCTTTTTGAGGAGCTTTATAAAGCGGATCAGTCAAGGCATGAACTTGATTCATCGGGCCTTGGACTTGTCATATGTAAGCGGATTATTGAAAAACATGGTGGAAAAATATGGGTCAAAAGCCCAGGGGAGCGTAAAGGTACCACGTTTTATTTTACAATCCCAAAAAAAAGTGAAGTTGAACATTTGGCCGCTTTGGCTGGGTGAATTTAAAGTAAAATAGAGGGAGATTAAAAATGAAGCAAAATGAGATATTGAAAAAGAAAGAAGAAGTCATTTTAGTGGTGGATGATTATCCATACAATCTGACAGCAGTTGATGCCATACTTTCCGAAGAAGGGTACAAAAACATACTGATGGCATCCTCGGGGAGAGAAGCCTTATCTGTAATCAATGAAAAGGCGGCGGTCGATCTGGTTCTTTTAGATATAATGATGCCAGATATGGATGGTTTTGAGGTTTGCAATACGTTGCAGCAAACCAAAGAAACTTCGGGCATCCCGGTGATAATGATTACAGCCAAAATTTCGGCAAAGGATCTTAAAAAGGGATTTGAAGTTGGGGCAATTGATTACATAGGAAAACCCTTTGATAGGCTTGAATTAATAGCCCGTGTACAGTCTGCACTAAAACTAAAAAAATCAATAGATGATCTTAAAACTAAAAATATCGAGCTTTCATCGTTAGTACAGCAAAATGGCCATGACATAAAGACATCCATAACACAACTTACATCGCTTTTACCTATTATCGAGGATAAGGAATCTGACCCAAAATCAAAAGAGCTACTCAACGTATGTATCCAAAATGCAAGCCACATTAAAAATCAGGTTTTAAGCACACGCTGGCTTTGCCTCAATTCGGATGAAACGGTGTTTGATATAAAAGAAACAAACCTTTACGATGTAATTGCCTCTGCCCTCAATGACTACCAAACTGTTTTCGGGGATAATTTTATTAGGGTTGAAAACAAGACTAATAAGGAAATCATCGTTTTGGCAGATGGATTGCAGCTTAAAGAAGTGTTTGCCAATCTTATCACAAATGCCATTAATTTTATGAAAGGTGGTGGTGAATTGACACTCGATGCGAGGGAAAATGAGGATGGGGTTGCCACCATATCCGTTAAAGATACGGGCATTGGCCCCGATGAAAAGCAGAAAATCCATCTTTACGATGAATTTTATAAGGCGGATCAATCAGGGCATGAACCTGGTTCTTCGGACCTTGACCTTGGCCTTGCCATTTGTAAACGAATTGTCGAAAAGCACGGTGGAACTATATGGGCCAAAAGCTCAGGGACGGGTAATGGCACAACGTTTTGTTTTACGATTTTAACTAAAAGTAAAATTGATCATTTAGCCGTTAAAGCGGCATAACAAGGTTAAAATAAAAAAGGGGGAAGGGAGGAAGTGATTCAAAAAGAAATATTAAGAGAAGAGGGTAAGGCAATATTAGTTGTGGATGATAACCGGGATAATATAAACCTTATAGAAGAGATACTTTCCGAAGAGGGTTACGAAAATATACTTGTGGCATCTTCGGGTGGTGAAGCCCTTTCCATAATTAATGAAAAGAATATTGATATTGTGCTTTTAGATATAATGATGCCGGATATGGATGGCTATGAGGTTTGCAGTGCATTACAACATGCCGAAGAAACTTCAGATATTCCCGTAATCATGGTTACGGCCAAGACCACATCAGAAGATTTGAAGCAGGGTTTTAAAGTTGGAGCGTTTGATTACATAAAAAAACCTTTTAACGAGGTTGAACTGATAGCCCGTGTACAGTCTGCCCTGAAACTAAAGAAATCAAAGGATGAGCTTAAAAAGAAAAATGTGGGGCTTTCATACCTGACACAACAATACAGGGCAGCTATTGATGCATTGAAACAGGAGATAAGCGACCACAAGAAAGCAGAGGAAGAATTACAGGAAGAGATCGATGAGCTTGAACGATACAAGAAAATTACTGCTGACCAGAGGGCTAAGATTGTGGAGTTAAAACAAGAGCTTAAAATAATTACGCTGGAAAATGAGAAGGAATCATTGGAAAGTGAAATTAAAAAACTTAGAAGGGGGGATTAGATGAAAGGAAAAGTAATGATGGTAGACGACGACCCGGATATACTGACCACGGTAAGAACCATTTTTGAATCAGAAGGATTGGATATCCTTACAGTAGGTAGTGGAAAAGAGTGTGTCAATGAGTTAAAAAGAGGCTTTAAGGGTGTGATACTCATGGATATAATGATGCCACGCATGGATGGATGGGATACCATTCAGGCAATCGTTGACGAAGGGTTGATAGAAGGAAATATAATATCCATGCTGACCGCAAAGGATACTCCTGACCCGATAATGGAAGAGCTTGCAGAGAATGTCGTTGACTATATAACAAAACCGTTTGATACAGATGAGCTGATTTCGACAGTTAAAGAGTATCTGTCATATTTAGACTGAAGAAAGGGGGTATTACATTGCCAAAAAATATTGTAATAATAGGTTCTTCAACAGGGGGGCCAAAGATGTTACCAAGGTTATGCTCGAGGCTGCCAAAAATAAAAGCGTGTATTATTATCGTTCAGCACATGCCAAGGTTCATAAACGATTCGCTTCGAAATTCACTTGATGTGGTAACGGATATGGATGTGAGATTAGCAGAAGATGGAGTTTTTTTAGAGGAAAAAATTATATTTCTTGCCCCAAGTGAGACACATATAAAATTATCAGGTAACAGGAGAATAAAATTAACGAATGGGGGTAAAGTTAATTTCGTCTGCCCCTCTGTCGATGTTATGATGAATTCGGTCAAAAGAACACCAAGTACAAGGGTCATAGGGGTTATTCTCACGGGAATAGGAAAGGATGGTTCGGAAGGGGTAGCTCATCTTAAAGAGATAGGGGGGACAATTATAGCCCAGACCAGGTCAACATGTGTTGTTGATAGTATGCCAAAATCCGCAATTGAAACCGGAAATGTTGATTTTATTTTACCTCCCGAAGAGATTGGAGATAAAATCACCGAAATGGTGGGGGCTGTCTAAGGCCTTAAACCTGGGCTTCCAAAAAGAACTTCTCCCCTACCATATATCTGATATACTCTTCCTTTTTACCTTTTTTTACTTTTATTTTATCGGAGGTCAGTTCGGCATGGGTCACAAATAGCCCCTTAAACTGGCTTACCACCTTTTCATCATGGGCATCCCTGTTTATCATTGCAACAATATCCAAATTTTTATGTGAAAACTTTTCTGCCATCGATGAAACAAGTTTATATGTTTCCTCTGGGCCCTGGCGTAAGATCAGATGACTCAATGGCTCAAATATTACCCTGACACCGGGTGGAAGTTGATCAAACAGATCTAAAAATTGATTAAGTTCCGTTATTGGCACCCTTATAACTTCATCTTCGGTTGTAATCTCTGTGACACCTGTAGAGATCTCTATAAACTTCATCGCACCTACATCAACAAGATCTTCCAGTTTCTCGCGGTATATGGATGTTCTTGGCTCAGTTGAAACCAGTATCACATTCCGTAATTCCCCATACATCCGAAGCACAAGTTCAATCACACCATCCTCATATCTACTCTGTGTTGTGTATTCTAAAAGTGTGGAATTTCCCAAAAGACCCGATACCTCATCTGATTCAGGAACCTTGAAAACCATTCCCTCCATAAGATATTCCCCGATATCTTCTTTTGGAATCGTCTTGAAGGCCCTGAATACCAAAAAACCCGCTGCTGCAAAAGTACCTGTATATACACAACTAAAAAATGATAGCAGTACAAGTATAACGCCATTCAAATCCGCTCCACTATCTGCATGTGCTATCGCGATTGCCGGAAGAATCGAACTTGCAATTAAAAAGACCGATGTTAATGCAAGTAATAACCATGCAATAGAACCTTTCTGTACATCATTGTAAATCTTAACCCAAAAATACATCGCATATAGCCCAAAAAAAAGTGACAAAACAACATACAATATAAACTGTATTAACGGTAGGAAATCCATCTCTCTCCCCTCTTAACTAATAAACCATCCTAATATAAGTAATTATACTATATAAATTTAAGCTTAAAAAGTTAAAATTTATAAAAGTTTAAGAGTGTTTTGAAATGGCAAAAAAGTATGATATACCATCTATCAAAAGAGAGATCGAATCAAAATCGGATACTGAAAAAATAGTTCATTTAACCAGTATTGTTAAAGAATTAAACAAAGAATCAGATGAAATAATAAAAAAATCGGTTTATGAGATTTTGGATGGACTCACCCAATCAAAGTATGAAAGGTTAATTAGGCGCAATCTGACCTTTGGAATTGAACGCCTCCATAAAATCACTGATATAGTCCCGGACTTAAGCGATGAGACGGTTCAGTCTGCATATATGCGATTAATAAAAAATCCCACATCACGCTTTGCACAAAAAATAAAGATTATCCACAACGTTACTAAAATAAAACCAATATTAGACGATGGGATAGTCCAGCAGCTCTATGAAGGGGCAATAAAAAAAGAAAATATATCTGATTTTGAAATCCTAAAAACAGTTTTTGGGATAAAACCAAGGGACGATCTGGCTTTGGCGTTGGATGAACTCTATAAATCAAGGGAGGATAAATTGAGGGAGATAAAGAGTTTAAAGGATTAAAAAACATCGTATTTGAAGTACCTCCATGTTCATGAATCTCAAAACAGATAATTGGCCAATTAGTATCTGATTTATTGACAATCTTTATCGTATGGGTCCATGATGTTTTAATATAATATTGACCGTATTTGGTTATATTGGTTGTATATATAAATATTGCTTTATATTCAAAACAAAAACATAAAATATAACGTTCACAAAAAAGGGTTAAATGGGTGAAGATAGGGGTGAAAATGAAAATGTTTGAATTAATCTCAATCGTTCTCTGCCGTTTGGCCCTCTTGACCCCCTATTCTTCAAAGCACTCGCTCAACCCAATCGTTTGCGGTTGTGTGGAGTGTCGTGACGGATGGGTTTCACACCGATATTAGTAAAAATATGGTAGGTATCATATCTTTTGAAGCATAAGTGGTCAGGTTTAAAAATACCATTTGGATGCTAATGCTTTGAAGAATAAAAAGGGGGGTGGTGTGTAAAAGGGGCTATCTAAAATAAAGGAAAAAAAGGTCATAAAATGAGAAAAAAGGAAAAAATTAGAAACACAAAAAAAAGGACATTCTGTAAAACAGTTTTTATAATGGTTTTAATGGTCGGAGCAAGTGGCATTTCACTGGCACAATGCACCCCCCAGGGTAATTCATACTGGATAACTGGAAATGTTAGTGATTCTTCGTGTGATATCAAAGCTATTGGACACACCGTTGTTGTGTGGTACGACGATGAAACCATAAATAGGACGGATATTATAGGACCTTCAGCTTACTATCTGGATCTGGAGAATAATAAGTATATTGTTGAAATGGAAAATTTAATATGGGATGATAAAACTAAGAGCATTAAAACTGGAGTTACTGTGCATGTAAAAATAATTAGTGAGGGTGATGAATGTAGAGCAGGCCCGGTAGATGTGATAATATCAGGTGATGGCTTTGATAATGCACCAGATATGACTTTGATCTGCGGGATTATGGAAAAAAGTATTAAATCGTATGATGAGGATGGTAATGAGAAAGATGATTTTATCCCGGGACAAAATGTATCCATAAAGGGGGCAGGTCTTTCACCAAACACAAACTATGCGATCTGGATTCAAAAGGATCCTATAAAAGATGGTGCTAAACTTAATAAAGATGAAGACCCATCCGGAAAACAAGAGATGGTAAAAACAGATAAATATGGAGATTTTGCTTTAACCGAACTATGGGCTATATCTCAAAGTGACGTGGATCCCACACCTACAAAATGGGACATTGTGGTTGATAACCAGGGTGAGGGGGTTAGAAATGAATACGACAGTACCTATGACGGTCTCGATTCTGCCTCTTCTTATGGATTTATGGCACCTGTACCGGAACCGGCAACATTTACATTGATAGGTGTCGGATTGATTGCACTTATGGGATATGTCGGGTTTGCAAAAAAAAGGGAGTGATCTTGCTCCCCCTTATTATTTTATTTTTTTATTAGGATTGCAGGCACAATCTTCAATGAAGGTGGCGTTGTGCGAATGTGGTGAAAAGTTAAAAAATCACGGTATTTTTAGAAAGTGCCGTAAAACACCTTCAAAACATGCAACAATAAAAGCCCGGAATAATCTTGCGGCTATAGGGAGTTAAACAAATACAGCTTCCTAAATTGGAATTCAAGATTATAGCTTTATTATCTCCCCTTTTATATCCTCTTCCACTCGTAGGATCCCAAACGAGTTAAATGGTGCGAAAACCCTGTCTGTCGGACTGCCCGGGTTGAAAAATAATGTTCCATCTATTACTTCATTTTTTGGCTTGTGGGAGTGACCATACACGATTATATCAACGTCTGGGAACTTCGATTTTACCCTTTCCTCCAGTCCCAACGGCGGTCCTGATCCGTGTGTGATTCCAATTTTGAACCCCTCAATTTTCAGTACATCTGCTTCCGGGAGCTCTTTTTTTAGTTCGATTGTGTCCATGTTGCCATGAACTGCCCTAAGCTTTCCAATATCACGTATCTGTGTCAGGGCATTCATGTCCTGAAAATCCCCTGCATGTAATATCAGGTCAACATCTTTTAGACGATCTATGAGATCGTCCGGAAGTTTCTTTGCCCTTACCGGAAGATGCGTATCCGAGATTACACCAATTATCAATAAATCACCTATCTATTGAACTGTTTTCATTTAATATAGTACTATCTAAAGATAATATCTTTCGTTTGTAAAACTCACCTAACAACCTCACCGGGCCCAACCATCCCCCCCTTCTCAAGCACAGCTCCAACATTAAATGTCGAATTTATCCCTGTTTTTACGCCATCCCCGAATATCACACCGAGTTTCCTTCTTCTCGAGTCGATTGTCTCGCCTTTTATCCTGACAAGTATCGATCTATCATCATGTCTCAAATTAGCAACAATTGTGCCTGC
>DAOWMC010000100.1 GCA_030643285.1 Methanobacteriota archaeon
ATGTTTCAGAGGTGGATAAAAAACACCTTTTTCGGTAATCAGGGCAGTTACAAGTTCAAGAGGTGTGGCATCAAACGCAGGATTGTACACGTTCACATCGATCGGTGCAATTTGCTCATTACCAAAATACCTGAGTTCATCAGCATCTCTTTGCTCTATTTCAATATCATCTTCCTTTCTTTTCAGATCAAATGTAGAAACAGGTGCCGCCACATAAAAGGGAATATTATGCTCCTTTGCAAGCACTGCATGTTTGTATGTTCCTATCTTATTGAAAACCGCATCTTTAACGATACGATCCGCCCCCACGATTATCTTATCAACCATCCCATTTTTCATTACATGGCCTGATGCGCTGTCCACGATTAATGTGACTGGTATCTTATCCTGCATTAGCTCCCAGGCGGTTATACGACTTCCCTGATTTAGGGGTCGGGTCTCACATGCGATAACATCAATTTTTTTTTCCTGGGCGATGGCAGACCGGATCACACCAAGGGCACTTCCCCAGTCAACACATGCCATCCTTCCGGCGTTGCAGTGGGTCATGACCGTGTCCCCATCTTCCAGCAAAGCAGCACCGTACTTGCCAAGTTGTTTATTCATCTCTACATCTTCTATGGCAATTTTTTTTGCTTCATCGAGCGAAAGAGACCTTACTTCATCAACCGTCTCCCCTGTTTTTGCCCGATTTAAGACGCGTTCAATGCCATAAAAAAGATTTACAGCCGTTGGACGTGTCTTTTTCAAAGTCTCCGCCGCGGCTTGAATTTCTCTTTTAATGCTATTTAGATCGGTTGAATTCGACCTGTTTGCAGAAAGCGCGATGCCAAAGGCTCCGGCCGCACCAAGGGCAGGAGCACCACGTACCTTCAGTTGCTTTATCGCTTCGGCAAAAGCCTCAATTGTAACACACTCAATAATTTTAAGTTCCTTTGGCAGTTTTGTCTGGTCGATCAATGCAATACAATTCTTTTCGTCCGACCATTCTATTGTCCTCATAACGTATCGCTTATTTGAGGTGCATTCTATTAAATATGTGGTAAGTTATTTTACAATGATACATTCAATGCATCAAGAATAAATTTTACACCAAAAAATAAAAGAAAAACCCCACATACTGAAAAAATGATCCTTTGGAACCTTTTTCCAAAAAACTGTCCTCCCCTAAATGTTAGAGCTGAAAGAAAATAGTACCATGAAAAGTCACACAGAAAGTGAAGTATCGCAAAAATTAAAAATACTGAAATACCAAAGCTAACGGACTTTACAATCAGTGAAGCTCCAACAGTAGCCCACCAAATAAGAAAATATGGGTTCCCTATACTTAAAAGTATTCCTGACATCACAGGAGATTCCGAATTCCAACTCGAACTGACTTTTGTGTTGTTGCTACCTGATAACATAACAGCACCCATGATTAAAAGGAACAGTCCGCCTAAAAACGCAATTGCCGCTTTTACATAATTCAGATTAAGTAAATATCCAAAACCATAAAAAATAAAAATCATAAGCGGGAACTCGACCATTCCGTGGCCTATGGCAACAAGTGCTCCGGCATAAGGTGATTCGTTTCCCTTTCCTATCGCCACAGCAGTAACAGGTCCGGGGGCCATGACACCGGACAGGGAGATAAACACCGCTTCAAAGAGAAAGATCATAAGAGACATGTACGCTATTCCTGCTATTTCATGCTATTTCATGCTATTATCAACGTGGATAATATTGATAATGGTATTCTGGTAAAATAAGTTTGTTATAGCTGTGCCATCTTATATAGGTTAATGGCTTGGGTAGGTTGTATGATACAAACAAACCAGGTTTTATCAGATTTGTAAAAACAAAGTATAATTCGAACCTTTTATATCCATCAGATTGTAATACCATACCAATACTGTCATAATATGACCGTATTACCAAAAATTTTATTCAGGTGGAGGTGAAAAAACATGGGAACGATAGCAAGCGTGGGTGGTGATGTAATCACTCAAATTATTATGGCGATATTGTGTGGATGTGGCGGGTGCTAAGTTTTACCTATCAATCATTTAGCCCAACTGAATAATATAAAACTGAACAATATAGTACGAGGTGAAAAAAAATGTTAACTGTTACGAATGTGACCAGTGAGATGGTTTCCCAGTTTCTGATTGTTATCATGGCTCTATTAACTGCATAAACTCCTGAAAAGACACTTCTTGAGAAATTGTTTTAACGCATAGGTAAATGACTCCTCAAAGCCAGATAAATCAGGACGATGCCCCCCACCACCAACGATACCACTCCACAGATATTGGCTATCCATGCAAGTAGAAACATCCTGGCCCTATGATCTTCCTCCTCCAAAAGCTTCTGAAGAAATGAACTCATCTAATCTATAAATTCAACTCATAATGGATAAGTGTTTTGAAATTTTAGCATATACTATCAATTGTTGCAAGCCTTATTTTGACGGGGGATTAAACCCCCATCAAGATATTGCCTCCTGTCTCAATTGGCAAATCGTTTAATTTTCTATCTTTTCCCTGAACTCATAGTAGCTCACGAAATTTGATAGTGCATTTAGTGCACGTTCAAACGTTGGATAAACAGGCACACCTGCCTCCTGTAGCTTTGATATGTTTTCCTTCTCGTCCGCACCAAAAGGCGATATTACTATCAATGGTTTCCCAATTGCTTTTTTGGTTTTTATCAGGTCATTGATTGCGCTTTTAATAAACTGCTCAAACATTTTATCCATGCCGTCACCGTCTTCATCCAATCCTGGTATGAATTGTTGAAGCATCGATGTACTTGCCATGTTTTTAAGTAATCCTGCTCCCATGAACTGCAATACGACCAAAGCATCAATGTTTTCATCCGAAGCTGCAATTTTAATCAATTTTTTCAGTATCCCCGGACTAAAGCCCATACCGGAGTAATCAATCGGGTTACCATGAATCGTCCCTGGTGTATTGAGTATCTGAGCCACCTTGTCCCTCGTCTTTTGGGTAAATAGCGGTAGCACCAGGTTTTCTTCATCACACGCATCCGCAGATGAAACAGTCTCGCCCCCTCCACCTGTTAGTATTGAAACTCTTCTACCTGTGGAAGGTGGTAAATTAATGAAAGACTGTATCGTGTCCAGAAGCTCTTCCATACTTTTTACCTCAATGGCACCGGTTTGTTTAAAGAGGGCATTCCATATCGCACCGGGTGCTGCAAGTGAACCCGTATGAGATGCAGCAGCCCGTCCACCCTGATCTGTACGTCCCCCCCTCCAAATTATCGTTGGCTTCTTTTTTGCTACTTTTTTCAAAACTTTGAAGAATCGTTCTCCATCCTTTACCCCTTCGATATATGCTGCAATGACTTTTGTCTCGGGATCCTCACCAAGGTACTCTAAAAAGTCAGTGCTTTCCAAAACTGCGGCATTTCCAAAGCTTACAATCTTGTTGAAGTTAATACCAACCTGCCCCCCCATCATAATTATGAAAGTTGCAAACCTGCCACTTTGAGATACAAAAGAAACATCCCCACATTCCTTGGATGATCCGGGAAAAAATGAAAGCCCGCTTTTGGGATAGTAAAGTCCCATGCAATTCGGACCTATAACCTTAATTTTATCTTTTGCAGCTCTTCTAATATCCTGTTCTAATGCTGCGCCCTCTTCACCCACTTCTTTGAATCCCGAACTGAATATCTGAACTCCTTTAATGCCCTTTTCGATACATTCTTCAATAACCCCTGGAACCTTTTTAGCCGAAACAGCAATAACTGCATAGTCAACAGGTTCGGGAATCTCGTTAACACTTGGATAACACTTCAATCCGGATATCTCATCCGCCTTCGGATTAACGGGGAATATATCTAAAATGCCCATCTCTTTCATTGCATTTAAAAATATCCCACCGCCACCAAGAGGTGAATTTGATGCCCCTATTATGGCAACCGATTTTGAATTGAAGATACTATCATAGTCTAAATTTTCTGCCATGAAACATAATATTATAATTTTTTATAACTTAAGAATATCGTATTTTGATTTACAAACAAAATCCGTGGGATCTATGTTAATCCATGTCTGCTACTATCCTATCTGTATGATACTACTTAATTGTACCCTCTATGTCCTTAATGTGAATCTATCTCTTAACCCCCTTAATAAATGTGATTACGCCGGGTGTCATACGGTTGAGTGCACCAAAGTGATAGGATAACAGTTAATAGGAAGAAGATACAGGTATAACGAGATGATCTGATAGGGGGATTATAAAATTAATTTTAGGGGTATATGAGTGAAAGCAAAAAAAGCCAAAATACTGGTCAGTGATGAAATTTCAAAGGAAGGCATTGAAATGCTAAAATCAGATGCCGACGTTGACTTTTTACCCGGATTAACAAAAGAGGATTTGATTTCAAAGATTGGTAGTTATGATGCCCTCGTTGTTAGAAGCCAAACAGAGGTCACAGAAGATGTTGTATGTGCCGGTTCCAGGCTAAAGGTAATTGGTAGAGCCGGATCAGGCGTTGACAACATAGATGTGGATGCTGCTACAAAAGGTGGGGTAATTGTAATAAATGCACCTGAGGGAAACACGATCTCAACCGCCGAGCACACAATTGCCATGATGATGGCCATGTCAAGAAACATACCCCAGGCAGACCTCTCACTAAAATCTAAAAAATGGGTACGGAAAAAATACATAGGAACAGAAGTAAACGAAAAGGTGCTGGGGGTTGTGGGGCTTGGTAGGGTTGGCTCCGAAGTTGCAAAGCGTGCTTTGGGAATGGGGATGAAAGTAGTAGCGTATGACCCTTTTATATCAGAAGAAAAACTAAAAAAACTTGGTATAGATCTTTTAGGATTGGATGAAATAATAAAGAAGGCCGACTATATAACCGTACACACTCCATTGACTGAGGATACCCACAATCTCATCAGTGAAAAAGAATTTAATAATATGAAAGATGGTGTCAGGATAATCAACTGCGCCCGTGGTGGGATAATCAATGAAAAATCGCTTTTAGAAGCGATTAAAGATGGAAAAGTTGCTGGCGCGGCCTTAGATGTCTTTGAAAATGAGCCCCAGGTAGATAATGAGATCTTGGATTGTGATAAGATCATTGTAACACCACACATAGGGGCCTCGACAAAAGAGGCGCAATTTAATGTGGCTGTAATTATCGCCGACC
>DAOWMC010000036.1 GCA_030643285.1 Methanobacteriota archaeon
CATCTATTTTATTGAGGTGATGGTTAAAATGGATTTTTATTGCGGTATCTGACAGGAGGCGGGTGGTTGGATCATGAAGGTTAATGTGACAAAGTCAAGGTAATCAAAGAGCCAAAAAACGAATATCCGTTTACGCAACCATCTGGCTATAAGATGTGGGATATGCCGGATTTTCCAATGTGGCATGCTTATGCATGTGCAGGAATCCTTGCTGCTTCAATAATAAATGCCGGTTCGGCAAGGTCAGCTCCTGCTTCTACTTCGGTTATGGCCTATTTTGGGGATATGCTTGCTTACGAAGCGGGTGGACTCCCGGATCCTGATTGTGGTAGAATTATGGGAATGGGGGTTGGTTACCAGTTCTACACCCATGGAATCTATGGCGGTGCCGGGCCTGGTGCGTTTCCGTTGGAACATGTTATTACGAGATCTCACTCGGGATTTGCCACACCTTGTGCTGTTGCGGGAATGTGCCTTGACGCCGGAACACAGATTTTCAAACCAACGACCACATCGGGTTTGTACTTTTATCTTGCTGATCATTTCCCCATATTCAAAGATCCGTTGAAACAGATAGCAGAAGCAGCTGAAAGTGTAAAGAATGATTTATGAGGTGTTTAAATGGCAGAAGGAAAAAGTAAATACAAACCCCAAATTTATCCGGGATCTGATAGAGTTTCAGATAGAAGAAAAAAGGTATGTGATAAGTCAAAACGGCTTATAAAATTCAGATCTCTTCCTGATGACAATCTGGTTCTACTTTTGGGGCACAGGCTAACTGGTGAAGCATACGTTAGCGTGCATCCACCTTTGGATGAGATTGTAGAGAAGTTTGACCCGATTAAAGAGATCGTTGAGCCAACACCAGGGGCAAGGGCTGGAGACCGTATCCGTTTCATTCAGTTTGCAGACTCCATTTACTATCCCCCAATGGCTCCGTGGCTCCGTTCAAGGATGTATCTGAGTAGATTCAGGGGAGTTGACACGGTTGTATACTCTGCGAGAGAGTTACTGGAGATGAGGGAACGTGATCTGGAAGAAGCAAGCAAACAAATAATTGAGACTGAGGTATTCAATCCGGCAAAAACAGCCATTCGAGGTATAACTGTTCATGGTTCTTCAGTCCGACTGGATGGAGATGGATTGATGTTTGATGCCAGAAGAAGATACAGGATCGATGAAGAGACAGGAGAGGTCATATACGTCAAGGATCAGCATGCAGTCGTCTTAGATCTACCTATTTCCGTAGGAAGGCCTTTGACGGAGAGAGAATCCAGAAGAGACGATGTTACCTATCGTTGGGATGTGGCACCATTTGGTAGTAGGACAGAGGCGATAAGTGTTATCAGTAGATATGCTACCAATAGGATATTGGGTGGATTCAACCCCGAGCTGACAGACGAGATGAACGAACTGGATTAAAGGGCAAATAAACCCTTTTTTTTATTTTTATATTTCCCGAAATATTTACGGCAGGGAGTATGAGCCAGTGGAGATATTCTGCTGGCTTGTTTTTTTTAGTTTTTTAACGTTACACCCTTTCCAAACCTATGTGCGACATTCGCTTTTGCCAAGTCCCACCATCTGATATACTCTTTTGTATTGTAAACCTTTTAGCAAAAGGTTTACTTGGGAGGATCTGTGGTTTTTTAACCAGCTTTACAACTGAAAGTTTTTAATGTCACAGGACAAATATGGATCGCTATGGTAAGAAAAAAAGGAAAAATGATAATCTGGCCACCAAACATCGATCAATCAAAATCAAGAAGAAACGGAAGAATTGTGCCAAAACGTGCCTCTGTTAAAAATCCCAAATTATCAGAAATTGCGGATGTTGCACAGAAGTTGGGTTTAAATCCAGAGGTTGAATCGGATAAGTCTTATCCTAAGTCCTGGTGGGAGCATAGCGGTAGGATAATAATAGCCAAAGAAACCAAAAAATCTGAAGTTGCAAAACAGATAGCAAAAGAAATTAAGGAATTGAGAGGTCATAGTTGATGTTTCATATCTGTATCTGCAATGTCGTCCCTGATCGAGTTCCGGTATCCTTGTCGTGGTTATTATTCAAGCCGTGAGGTCAAAGTAGGGATCCCCATACGCAAAGTTTTGTTATTATGATAGAATCTAAATATTTGTATAGCTTATGTAAAAAAACTACATATACAAAGCTTTTAAAAAAAAGCTTTGTCTGTGTAATCTTGTGGATATAGGGGGGGATATAAACAAATACAAAAAATATTATCCACAAAACACTTAAACAAGGTCCCCACCCCGAGTCAAACATGGATGCCCCCTTTTAAAATGGAACCACTATGATGGGTTGCCCAATCATCTACTTCTTCTTTGCTGCCGCCTTAAATTCCTTTTTAAGTAGCTTAATCTGCCCGCCTCCTTTTATAATATTCAAAAGCATTGGTGGCAATTTTTTTCCCTGAATCGTTTTACCAGTCGTCAAGTTCTTCACAGTTGCCTCTTCAAGGTCAACTTCCATCTGCTGTCCCTTTTCAAAGGCCTTGCTAACCTCCGGGCACTCTAGTATCGGAAGTCCAATTGCAACCGAATTTCTGTAAAAGATGCGACCAAACGACTCTGCAACGATTACACCAACTTTTAGCGGTGGAAAAACATCGGGTGCTGTTTCCCTGCTTGAGCCGCAACCAAAGTTCTTTCCCGCAACGATCACATCGCCTGGTTGGACTTCCTTTGGAAAGGTTTTATCAAATGTCTCCAATATATGATTTCTTAGTTCACCTGGCTTATCAAAATATTTTGCAGGTGTTATTGCGTCTGTATCCACATTATCTGGAAATACCCAAACTCTACCACTTATTTTCATTATTCCACCTTCCTTGGGTCTGTAATTACACCATTAATTGCAGATGCAGCAACTGTTGCTGGTGATGCAAGGTATATTCCGGAGGCATCAGATCCCATCCTTCCCCTGAAATTTCTATTTGACGAGGAGATACAGTTTTCTTTGGGTGCCAGTAGGCCCATATGCGCACCAAAGCAAGGGCCACAGGAACAGTTACATATCATTGCCTCAGCATCGATTAGCTTTTCTAATATTCCTTCTTTCATGGCGTCTTTATAGACCTCCCATGATGCTGGTATTACGATCATTCTACAGTCTTTATGAATCTTTTTGCCGTCAAGAATCTCGGCTGCTATCCTCAGATCTTCAAGCCTCCCGTTTGTACAACTTCCGATAAATGCCTGATCGACCTTTGTTCCTTCAATTTCAGAAATCGGTTTTACATTATCAACCGTATGTGGGCAGGCGACCTGGGGTTCCATATCTGTGACATCTATATCATACACCGTCTCATATTTTGCATCTTCATCAGGGAAAACAAGGTTTAGTGGCTCGTTAGTTCTACCTTTCAAAAAGTCTGTGATCTTGTTATCGGGTGGCCCAAACGCGAATTTTCCTCCAATTTCAAGTCCCATGTTACTCATCGTCATACGCGAGGCCATGGTCATATCATCCATCACCTTTCCCGTGTATTCTATGGATTTATACGTGGCCACATCCGCCCCATACTTTCCTGCAATGTATAAGATTATATCCTTTGACATCAACCGGTCTTCTAACTTTCCTTCAATATTGAACCCGATGCTTTGCGGTACCTGGAACCATAGTTCGCCCTTTGAAAATACAACGGTCATATCCGTATTTCCAATCCCTGCACTTGCCGCGTTGAAGGCTCCATAGGTTGTTGTGTGTGAATCCGTGCCCACGATAAGCATTCCTGGCCTTACATGACCCCGTTCAGGTAATACCTGATGGCAAATACCTGCCTTGACATCATAGAAATATTTTATCCCATAATCTTTTGCAAACTTACGGATCATCGTGTGAATTGTTGCCCACTGCACATTTGGTGCGGGAACATAATGATCCTCCAACATAACGATCTTTTCAGGGTCCCAAACCTTCTTAAATCGCTTGGGGAAACCCATATATGCTGCTGCAACTGCCGCAGTTGCAATGTGAGTCATGGCAAGATCAATCTTTGCAGTAATAAACTCCCCTGGAGTTACTTCCTCTTTTCCTGACGCTCTTGCCAATATTTTTTCAGCTATTGTCATACTCATTTTAATCACCTAAGCTTATAACCCAAAATCTACATCCGTTTAAAAATCTCTTCGGCAACCCTCTTTGTCCCTGCAAACTTGTTTTGCTCCCTGTATGAATCCGGAACCAAGTCCCTTGGAAGTGAGGCCCAGTTCTTTTCCACATCTTTTGCCTCGGAAACCAGGCTCGCCACTCCGTCTTCAAGGCTTTTGGCCTCTTTTTCAAATCCCAGGTAATCCAACATAATCTGAGCTGAAAGAATGGTTGCAATTGGATTTGCCACACCCAAACCTGCATATTTTGGTGCAGAACCATGAATTGGCTCAAAATATGGTGTTTTAGGCCCAAACAATCCAGATGCAGCCATACCAAGCCCACCAACAAGTTCCGCCGTCATATCAGAGAGAATGTCCCCCATCATGTTCGGTATAACAATCACATCAAAATCAGTTGGATATCTCAGTAACCTTCTTGCCATGTCATCCACATAATAATCATCCACAATAAGTTCCGAAAATTCATCTTTAGCCAACTTGTATATCGTATCTTTGAACAACCCATCCTGCAATTTAAGGACATTTGACTTATGGACAATTGTAAGCTTTCCCGGCCCACCTCTGCTCTTTCGCTTCATTGCTAATTCACAGGCGAATCTTCCAACCCGCATCGATTCCCGCTCAGATATGATCCTTGTTCCATAAACAGCTTTTTCTCCATATCCCTCGAAATCCTTCTTATTCATCAGGCCTTTTTTATGCAACTTTGCAATTTTTCCCTCTTTCCCTATACACGAATACATCCCTTCAAGATTTTCTCTAACAAAGACAAAATCTATACCTTCAGGTTCTTTGATTGGTGTAGGAGCCCCATCATAATATTTAACCGGCCTGACATTTGCAAAATTATCCAAACCCCATCTAAGGTAAGCAAGGACCATCGTTGACGTGTCTCCAACGGCCCCAAAAAGGATGGCATCGCTATTATCTATCAGTTCCCTGCTCTCTTTTGGGAATGCCGTGTTATACACTTTTATTGCTTCTTCGCCAATAAGTCCTTTTTTAATCTCCAAACCGGATATATCCATCTCTTTTAAAAGCCATACCGTAGCATCAATAACTTCCGGGCCAATTCCATCGCCACCAAGTGCGACTACCTGTTTGGGCATGACCTATTTCCCCTCCATTACATTTTTGGCAATTTCTGTCACTTCTTCAATCTTTAAACCCATACGATCCATCATCCTATCGTACTCCTCCACAAATTTTTCAAACTCATCTTTTCCCCTTTGAAGCTGCACTGATTTCACACGATTTACAATTTCAAGTAACTGTTCACGCGTGGGTACAAGGCCCATTGGTTCTAACGCTTCTTTTAGAACAACGGCAGTTCCTGAAAATTTACCGTATCTAAACTCGGACTTACATCCCAACCACTCGCTTGGGATTAATTCATAGGTTAATGGATGGGAAAGAACACCGTGTGCATGTATTCCGCTTTCATGTTTAAAAGCATTTGCACCGGCAATAGGCTTGTTTACATGAATCGGTACCCCCGCATATTTGGATACCATTTTACATAGCTCAAACAACCCTTCCATGTCTATCTTTGTCTTTATTCCGTAAAGAACCCTCAAAGCCACGACTACTTCTTCTATCGGTGTATTTCCAGCCCGCTCCCCGATCCCCAGGATCGTGCCGTTAACACCGGCGGATCCTGCCTCAAGTGCAGCCAGCGTATTCGCCGTGGCAAGTCCGAGATCATTATGAAAATGCGGCCCAACCGCGAGTCCTTCCTCACGCAATCTATTGATCAGCCACTTTGTAGACACAGGTGTAAGTATTCCTGTTGTGTCTGAAATCCCGGTAGCCATTGCCCCTGCTTCCAAAGCCGTTTTTGCGATTTTTACAAAGTAAGGGATATCTGCACGGGAATCATCCTCTCTTCCAAATACAATCATCAATCCATGATCCTTTGCATAATCTAATGCATCCATGTACATTCTTATGTTCTCTTCGAGTGTAATTTTTAATTTATACTTTATGTGGAATTCAGAACAGGAAGTAAATAAATCCACTGCTTTTGCATCTGCATCCAGTGCGGCATCTATATCCGATTTTCTTGCACGCGCCATGACAAAAGTCAAAAGACCCTTAATATTCTCTGCATGAATCATCTTGCATGCCTTAAGTTCTTCTTCTGAAACGGCAGGGTAACCAATTTCAGCACCCATGATCCCCACTTCGGCAATTTTTTTTGCAATCTCGACTTTCTGGTCCGGTGTGAAAAAGACCCCTGGTTGCTGTTCCCCATCTCGAAGTGTTGTATCTGTGATTCCAATCATCCCTGGAAAATGGAACTCTTTGGAGCACTCTTCCACTGTCCAGTTATGTATAAGACCCTTTTCATAGATCTCTGCATAAGAAGGCGGAAGCACTTTCAGGTATTTTTCTTTTGATATCTTCATATTAATCTGACCCTCATACATGTTATATTTGAATATTAAAACTTAATATATATTAGATAACATTTGCGGTTATGCCTTTAGGAGATTTATTAATTGAAAATGCCGAACTGATACCGGACAAAGAAGCTATCGTACATGGCAATAAAAAAGTTACATGGAAAACACTGAATGATCATGTAAACAGTTTAGGAAACGCATTGATTGACTTGGGGATAAAAAAAGGAGACAAAGTCGCAGTTCTACTCCAAAATCAACCCGAATTTGTAGAATCGCTTTTTGCTATGCACAAAACCGGGATCGCGCCGGCCCCTGTAAATACCAGGTATGTGGGCGAAGAAATAGAGTACATCGTAGATGGATCTGACTCAGTTGCCTGTATATTCGGATATGAATTTTTGGAAACGATACGCTCAATACAACCAAAGCTGAAGAAGGTCAAGCACTTTATCTGTGTGGGAGAATCATTGGATGACATGATTGATTACGAAGGTTTAATTGAAAAGTATCCGAATAGTGAGCCCGAAGTCGAAGTGGTGAATACTGATATCGCTTGCGTCTACTACACAGGTGGAACTACAGGAATGCCAAAAGGAGCAGTACTATTGCATGATAATATTTTGAAAGATATTCCTGTTATCTTTGGCAAAATTATATCAGACCCTAAAAAATCAAAGAAAAGCGGGTCAAAGCCTTTGAAAATGCTTCTTGGAACGCCTCTTTTCCATGAGGCCGCCTATGGAGTTTTGATCGCATCATTTCTGACTGGAAGTACATCGGTCCTACTAACAGAAAAAAGATTTGACCCAAAAGAGTTGTTGGAAACAGTCGAGAGGGAAAAGGTAAATTGGGTTTTAATTGTTCCAACAATGACCAAACGTGTACTGGACCTGCCAAATGTGAGTGATTACAATGTACGTTCCTGGGGGATTTTGGTATCAACGGGAATGGTCTTTCCTGCATCATTGAAGAAAAGATTCCTTGAGACATTCCGTCGAGTTGTACTTTTGGATGCCTATGGACAGACGGAGCTGAGTCCTCTTGCTATGGTTGAGATCTCAACGTATGCCACCCGTGATAAAATCAGAGATAGATGTATAGGAACACCGATAGATGGATTGGATGCCAAGGTTGTCAATGAACAGGGAGAAGATGTAAAGCCAGAGGAAACGGGTGAACTGATATTACGTGGTGATATAGTACTTCAGGAATATTACGGGGATGCTAAAAAGACATCCGAAAGGATAAAAGATGGATGGTACCATACCGGTGATCTCTGCACAATCGGAGAGGATGGAAAATTCTATATCTCAGAGCGATTAGAGGAAACGATAATAAGTGGGGGGGAGAAGATTTTCCCACACGAGATCGAAGAAATGATTTTAACCAATCCAAAGGTTAGCCAAGCAGCGGTGATCGCTGTTCCGGATAAGGACTGGGGTCAATCCGGACGGGCAATTATCCAACTGAATAAAGGTGAGAAAGCCTCTGAGCAGGAGATAATTGATTTTTTAAGGGGGAAAATTTCGGGATACAAAAAACCAAAATCGGTAGTTTTTGTAGATGAATTCGAGATAAGTGC
>DAOWMC010000021.1 GCA_030643285.1 Methanobacteriota archaeon
AGCTGGCACTTCAGATAATGTTTATGGATGAGAACAGAAGATGCGCAAGAGAGCTTGCAGATCTTGCACTTGACATTAACCCGGACGAAGTCCAAATAAACACACCAACCCGCCCCTGTCCGGTACAACCGCTAAGTCCTGATCAGATAGAGAAAATAGATAAAATCTTTGAGAAAAAGGGAATTAAAACGGTTTCTGTTTATAAGATGGGAAAGCCTGAAGTTAAGGTTGTTGACCTGGAAGATACTTTGAGACGGAGACCGGTTATATAAACTGATAACTTCTACGATAGTAAAATCTAATAAATCCACCTAAAGCCATTTCCACAAAACCAGCGAGCTAACCCCCCTTACAACTCCTTTTTAAGATCGCTAACGTAATTATGAGCCAATCTCGTCGGCTCGGGAAGTTTGTACCCCCTCAAACAATGCCTCACAATATCAATTGAACTCTTTAAAGAAACTCTATGTCCGGGCGCGATTATTAAGGGGTTACAATTTTTCTTTGATTTGAATATAGCCCCAACTTTTTTGTCCTTGTATGAAATAAGGCTAAGATCATTGACCTCTTTTGGTTCACGATTATATTTTCCGCATAATATCTTTTTTGCAACCCCGACGGTTGGTACATCGAGTTCAACTCCGACATGGGTTGCAAGGCCCGCAAAACGAGGGTGATTTATACCACATCCATCCACCACAAGTAAATCCGGTTTTGTTTTAAGCTCAGCATAAGCTTTTATTATTGAGGGAGCCTCTCTAAAGGCAAGTAATCCTGGAATATATGGAAAATCCACATCCATAACTGTATAAACTTTATCTATGATTTCCAATGAGTTATAATCCAACAACACAATACCGGAAATTATTTTATCATCTAAAAATGCCTGGTCCACTCCTCCTATAATTTTTATTTTTTCAAATCGGTCTAACGTTATTGATTTTGATGCTATCGTTTTCTGTATTTTTAAAAGATCTTTTCTGTCCATCGCCCTGGTTTGACCTGCCTGGTCTATATTAATCCATCCCTCTATATGTAACTATATGTAGCGTGATATATCGCAGTATATATAAAAAATATAGTAAACTACACAATAAACAAAAATAACATGTGACCTATTACATCACACATTTTGATTGACATCCCACAAGACTTATAAACTATGTTATGTATTAGGTAACATACAATTGCAATGCAGAGTACGATTAAGAGTAATAGTGTATATTTATCCGAATGGATGATTGAATTTGCAAAGGAAATAGCAGGGAGACTGGTTATGTCACAAGATCCAGGAAAAAGTGTACAGGGGCTCAGAAATGCATACAACATCACACAGAAAGATCTAAGTGAACTTTTAGAACTGCGTAGGGAAACACTCTCCCGAATAGAAAACGGTAGAATAAACCCATCTTCAGGGTTTGTTTGCTCGATTGCAAAGATTTTTACGCTAATTGAGGCGGGAAAGGTTCAATGTGAGAAAAAAGGTGGCATTCAAATTCCATTTTTTAACAGAATGTCAAAGGACTTTGGAGTATCACAGGAAAAATCCGATGCCATACTCAAAATTGCAATGGATAGCTATAACAAAGGTGAAAAGCCATGATGAGGGGTAACGATGAATAATGTGAACGATATGAATATTGTCTGGTTAAATGATGTCAATTCGGGGGATGTATCACTGGTTGGTGGCAAAGGGGCCAGTTTGGGGGAAATGATCAACATAGGTTTACCTGTTCCCGGAGGTTTTGCGGTAACTGCAACTGCATTTAGGAGATTTTTGGACGAAACTCAGATAGCAGATAAGCTTTTTAAGTTCTTAGAAGTAAACGTGGACCATGATAAAGAATTAAAAAAAGCAGAAAAAGAGGCAAAAGGATTGGTTCTATCGACAGAGATGACAGATGACATTTATAAGGATATAATAAGTGCCTATAAAGACCTCTGTAAACAGGAAGGAAAAGAAGTTTTTGTAGCTGTTAGATCAAGTGCAACAGCCGAAGATTTACCCGGTGCAAGCTTTGCGGGTCAACAGGAAACTTTTTTGAATATAAGTGGCGCAGAGGATGTAGTTTTAGCTGTTAAAAAATGCTGGGCATCTCTTTATGAGGGCAGAGCAATATTTTACCGCGAAAAACAGGGATTTGACCACAGCTCGGTTGATATCTCTGTGATTGTTCAGGTATTGGTGGATGCAAAAAAGGCAGGTGTTATGTTTACATCACACCCTTCTACTGGCGAGCCAAAGACCATAATCGAAGCGGCCTGGGGTTTGGGTGAATCTGTGGTTTCAGGTGGTGTTTCGCCGGACAACTACGTAATTAATAATAAAGCAAAGAAGATTATTGAAAAAGTGATCTCATCCAAAGAGGTTATGCACATAAGGGATGAGAATGGTGGAGTTATCAAAGAAGCCGTCCCTGAAGAGCGTAAGGAAAAACAGGTTCTTTTGGAAAATGAGATACTAAATCTGACTGAGATTGGACAGATCATTGAAGAACATTATGGGGCCCCACAAGATGTTGAATGGGTAATAAATGGTAATAAAATTTATATAGTACAATCAAGGCCTATAACGACAATTAATAATGCATCCGAAAGTGGGGTGGGGGCATCTGAAGAATCACCTGAAGAGATTATCCTGGAAGGAATTGGGGCATCGCCAGGGATCGGTTCTGGTGGCGTTAAGATTATAAATGATATATCCGAGCTTGATAAAGCATTGGAAGGAGATATTCTTGTCACAAAAATGACCACACCCGATATGGTTCCTGCGATGAGAAGAGTCGCTGGCATTATAACTAATGAAGGTGGCCTGACCTGTCATGCTGCAATTGTGTCGCGGGAGCTCGGAACCCCTGCAGTTGTCGGTACTAAAAAGGCTACAAAAATCTTAGAAGATGGGATGGTTGTAACCATAAACGGTAAAAGGGGCATCGTTTATAAAGGAATTATAAAAAAAGCAGCACCTTCAGAGGATGCGGATCAGGTAGTTGCTACAAGGCAAAAGATTATTACAGCCACAGAGGTTAAAGTAAATATTGATTTTCCAGATCTTGCGGACAAGGCAGCGGCAACCGGTGCGGATGGTGTAGGACTTTTAAGGGTAGAACACATGATTTTATCCTTGAAAAAACATCCGAATGCGTTCATAAAAGAAGGTAAGTCAGCCGAGTACATAGGTGCTTTGACAAAAGATATAGGGGAGGTTGCAGAAGCGTTTTATCCTAAACCTGTTTGGGTCAGGACACTTGATGCCCCAACAGATGAGTTTAGAAGTATGGAAGGTGGAATAGACGAACCGGAAGAGGATAACCCTATGCTCGGATGGCGCGGAATAAGACGAGACCTTACCGATGTCGAACATTTCAGAATGGAACTTAGGGCTTTTAAAAACCTATTTGATAAAGGCTTAACCAATGTAGGAATTATGCTACCTCTTGTCCAGCACCCAAGCGAACTGAGACAGGCAAAGAGGATAATGGTAGAAGAAGGTTTAAAAATCGGTACTTTCGATCTTGGTATAATGGTCGAGACACCGGGCTGCGCACTAACAATTGAAGACTTTATTGAAGAGGGTTTGGATTTTATATCCTTTGGGACAAACGATCTTACGCAATACACACTGGCAGTTGACAGAAATAACGGAAACATCGCTCACCTGTATAACGAACAGCATAAGGGGGTCCTCAAACTGATAGAATATGTAATTCAAAAATGTAAACGGGCAGGTGTAAAAACATCTATCTGTGGTCAGGCAGGATCATCGCCGGAAATGGCAAGAAAGCTGGTGGAATTCGGTATAGATAGTATCTCTTCAAACATCGATGCGGTTTCGGATGTTAGAGAATCGGTTGCGAGGGCGGAACAGCGTATGATCCTTGATTCGGTTAGAAATAATGGGCCCGATGCGATTTGAACGCACGGTCGCCCGGTTATGAGCCGGGCGCTTTGACCAGACTAAGCTACGGGCCCTCAAAGTGCCACTTTGTCACTCAGGTTTATCATTAGTATCCCCTTACTATCTAAAAGCCTTTTTGTTTTGATAGGGATTGGTGAAGGTTTAAATGGTTTGAATCGTTGCCCGGAGATAGAGGTAATATATTCAAACCAGATAGAATACGTACTGGGTAGCCGTTGGCAATTTTTTTCGTAATTTGCTTACATCCGGTCTGTAAATGATAATTTCATCTGTTTTTTCCTTTTTTATTTCAAGGATGGTTTGTACGATCTCACAATGCAGGTATCCGTGTATTAAAGCGGTTCCCCTTCCATAATCTGGCGCCATCTCGATATAGATTGGCAGTTTAACCCTACCGTGAGATTTTTCCTGCACAATCTCTGCAATCCGATTCAGTTCGGCACGCTTGAATCGGTGCGATGACCCGTCTTTTCCGATTATCCTTGGTTTTTCCTCCTCTAACAGCAAGGCTAAAGACTTTCTCTGTGCGGGCAGGTGGCTATTTAGAGATTGAAGTATCTTCAGGTCAGATTGATTTTGTTCCGACGCTCTTCGAAGGTTATTATTTGTACCTGCCATGTATCAACCCTTCTTTCTTACCTCTAATCTCAGGAGATTCACCACGCTCAGTTGATACCGGCACCGGCCCGAACATCAACTGCAACCCCCCGATTAAAGGATATCATCTCACATGCGCACAAAACAGCTTTTCCTGTTGCAAGAAACGCATCGGTTTTATCCACCAAAATGACCTCATCGCATGCTCTAATCATTGGGTCAACAAAAGATACGTGCCGCGCAAAAGCATTTTTTCCTTTTTTAACAAACGGGACTGCATCATCCATTAGGATTACCCTCAGCTTCGGATACTCAAAAAACGAATGGAGTCTTTTTGCCCCTTTGACACTAATCGTTAAAAAACCATCTTTTGCTCTGATTGTGGCAATCCTCTCGCCTTTGTCTAAAATCTGGCGAATCCTCCCCGTAGAAGAGAATACAAAATCAACATCTTCATTAAAAAGTGTACTTCCGGCACCTCTGCCAAATTGATAATCTGCAATTGTTCTAACCTGTTTTAACAATTCAGAATTGTTCATATCTAGCTCATTAGAGTCAATCCAATCAAAATCAGAACCAAGTGTAATCCGATTAACCAGGCCATTAATACGCCCATAAGTATCTTAATTTTGGGCAATCCATCCTTTCCGAGGCTACCAATCTTTTCCAAGGAACCGCTCCATCTGCCCTCAAAACTATCTATGCTTTGCCTGAATCCGTGCATGTTGGTCGATATTACCCCAAGGCTCCGGCCAAGTTCTTTAAACGACCGACCCACGAGTGGAAGAGACCCCCCCATATCATAGAATACTCTTGAGATACCATCCAAAAGATCGGTCGATCCTCCTAAAAAATCACTTGCATTCCTAATTGTGGAGTTTAGTTCATCAACCGTCTCTGAAAGATCACCCAGACTACGCATCGCGTTGCCAATTAGCTTTTTATGGATCAGTATGTAACCAGCCAATATCCCCACTATCCCAACCAGACCAAAAACAATTGAAAATATTGCAACAACGCTGTTTAATGCCATTAAGCATATTCCTCCATTTTTTCCTCCATTTTTTTCCTATCGGAGATCTCTTTTTGCTTTTTCTGGTCTTCTTCTGGATTTCTTTTTTTATCCCTCAATATTCCATCTGTTAGTAAGATAAGCTCAGATACCTCAAAGGCACCTGTAAGCATCTGTTTCTTCACTTTAAGCGGCTCTACTATCCCCATATCTAACGTATTATCTAGAGTTGTTTCCCCTTCTTTAATACACACACCAAAATTAATATCATTGCCGTGCTTTGCTGTCAGTTCGACTACCGTGTCTATGGGATCAAGCCCACTATTTTGTGCCAGGGTTCTCGGGATTACCTCAAGTGCCTCGGCAAATGCAATTACGGCAAGTTGCTCTTTAGTATTCAGTGATGTTGCAAACTTTTTTAGCCTGCGTGCAAGCTCTATTTCGATTGCACCGCCGCCAGCCACGACATATGGTAAGTCAAACGCACATGATACCGCATGCATGGCACAGTATATGCTTTTTTTGTGTTCTCTGATAATATTTGGGGTTCCACCACGAATGAAAAATGTGCAGGCCCTTGGATTTTTTCCAAATTCAAAAAAGACAAGTTCCTCTTCCGAGATCCTCCGCTCCTCGACAAGCTTTGCCTCTCCTATGTCTTTTGGCTTCAAGTCCCAAATGTTTGTAACAATATTTGCCCCCGTAGATAAACATATGTGCTTGACATAACCGTATTTCATTATCTTTGCTACCTGGGTAATTCCGGCCATTGAAAGCATGCCTGAAGCACGAATATCAATATCCTGCATGCTTACAAGAACATTTACATTCTGTTCCTTTAATTTTTCAACCATCTTTCTTAGGACTTTTTCTTCTGCTTCGAAATGGGAATTGATATTTGAAGCAGAGATATTTATGTGTGAAACAAATTCAGGTTGATTGATCATCATTGGATATCGTATTATGCATATTCTTGCATCTTCCATTCTTTTTTGGGCCCCAGGTTCGATCCAGTTGTGAAGAAGCGACCCTTCAATTAGCTCCGTATCTCCGAATGCCTTACCCTCCGAACCTTCGATTGCCACATAGTCCAGATCCCTCTCATCACCTAAAAGCCCGATTGCTTTTACGACCTGAAATGCAAGTTTATCACTTGCATAATTTTTTAGAGAGGTCCTTGCAACAGCTGCATACACCTCTTTATCCTCAATCTTCTGGGCTATTTCATCTACAATTTCGTATGCTTTTTGTGTGGCTTTTTTATAACCCTCTACAATTGAAACAGGATGCAATCCATCGTTTATCAGCCTTTCAGCTTTACTTATGAGCTCCCCCGCCAGAATAATTGTTGATGTTGTACCATCACCAGTCTCATCTTCTATTGATTTTGCCATCTCTATAATGAGTCTTGCTGCAGGATGGTCTACTATCAACCCCGTTATAACCGAAGAGCCATCTTTTGTGATTTCGAGTCTTCTTGCCTCTTCCGAGAGCATTTTATACATACCAAATGGTCCAAGTGTCGACCTTATACTATCACACAATACTTTTGTCGCGATTAAACAGCTTTGCCTCGCCTCGTTACCTAACAAACGCTGTTTGGCAATCCGCTTTGTAGATACCCCCAACCCCTGATATTTCTTTCTGAAAGGACTACTGGCCATGCGTCTTCTCCTCGATACGATCTTGAAAAACATTTCCATAGATTATGTCGTCAGATAGCATTATTATCCTCGATGTTTCATCCGCACCCTTGAATATCTGCTTTTTAGTTATAAGCGATTCCACGATCCCGTTATCCACCATGTTAACTATTTTTCTCCGGATTGTATCAAATCCCATGTATTTATTCCCCGCAGCATGATCCTTTCGCAGGTCTGTGATAACCGAGATTGGATCCGCACCACAATTTTTAGCCAGAGTCTGGGGGATAACCTCCAAAGCTTCTGCAAAAGCAGTAACTGCAAGCTGTTTTTTTGTTTTTATACTCAATGCATATCGTTTAAGCTGTGCAGAAATATACATCTCAGTTGCTCCTCCACCGGGTAATATCTCATTATTGTATGCGTTTGCTGTTGTGTGTAGTGCATCATGGACCGCCCTTGCAATGTCTGAAAGGGCATGTGCAATTCCGCCCCTGAGCAAAATAGTTGCGCTATTTGCCTTCTTTGTTTCTACAAATATATGGACGGTGCGATCAGGATATCTTTTTTGACGGACACTATCTGCAAATCCAAGATCGTCTGATGTCATCTGCCCGATATCTGAAACGATCCTTGCCCCGCATGCCTTCGATAACCTATTCAAGTCTTCTTTTGTTGGTATTGCCGGAATAGCGATTATGCCCCTATCGGAAAGCGGTTTCCCAATTTTTTCATCCATCAGCTTTCTTGATATGATCAAACCGACACCTAAATCAGCTATTTTACCAACTGTATCATACAGTACCGATCTTTCATCACCTTTTTGTGATTTGTACTGCTCCACACTATCCATTTTAACGCTACAGCTTGATAAATCACCAAATAAACCATCATAACGCTTTACGGTTAAAGGAACATCTAATACTGCCACCTTGACATTCTCTAAATATTTTGGCATTGAAGGGTGAAGTGCTTCCTTCTCTACGATAAAACCTGAAAAAAGCATGGTATCAAATATGTCCGCTCCACCTTTTTTCACGACATGAACATTGTCAGGGTCCGCGGTTATCACACCGTTTTTACTTTCGGATACTTTGTGAACTGCAGATAAAACCGTATCTGCCAGGCTTTTACTTTCCTTTTGCTTTTGCTTTCCCGATCCCGGAACCATGTATTTTGTGTCAATTGAAGTCCTTGCGACCTTTTTTAACATGTCATCGTTTTTAACCGGAATGGCCAACGCTTCCATGATCTCGATAGCTTTTGTTGTGGCTTTTTTATACCCTTCCGAAACGATATTCGGATGCAACCCCATATCAATAAGCCGCTCCGCTTTTGTTAGAAGGGCACCGGCTAAGATCACCGATGATGTGGTCCCATCACCAACCTCATCGTCAGTGGATTTGGCCAGTTCCACCATCAACTGTGCTACAGGGTGCGTTGCTTTAAACTCCGCCAGATCAAATCGTTGAAGTATCGTCTTACCATCGCTTGTCAGTATATATTGCTGAAAATCGCTACCAACTATCACTTTTTGTGCGCTTTGTGGCCCAAGAGTGGACGCCATAAAACAAGCAAACTCCTTTGCAACAGAAAAATTACTTGCCTTCGACTCATCTTGCGAGATTTTTCTCATCTTTTCAGGATACAGGTTCAAGGGCAGTTTTTGCATCTAAATCACAACAATGTTACGTTTAAAACGCTCGCGCTTTGCTTTATTTATATTATAATATAAGTACTCGTACCTTCATCAGAGAATACCCTTTTCATCTGTCCGTGTTTTTCCAAAAGACTGATTCCTTTTTCGTCATCTTCCATGATCCATATAAGGTTGGACACCCTGCACCTTCCTGCAGAATCATATGCCCACCAAAAGATCTGACCCGGTCGCAACATCTCGGGGGATATCTTTATTCCCCTAAAGTCAACCACAAGGGTGAATTGCTTTCTTAATTCCTCGGCAATCTCTTCAAGTACCCCAAGGCAATTTGATGCTTGCTGATTCAGCGGCCCCTGAGTCAACCCTTCTGCTTTATCTGGAAATCGAAAATTTACAAACTGTGACACCGAGTCAACGATTTTTTTTTGGAAGTCATCCGATGTGGAACATCCTCTATAGTCTATTAGCAAAAAGTCTCCGCCTGTGCTAGCTGATCTGCTTCTAAACTGCTCCAAAAAATCATCCAGCATTTCTTCATTTATGCACTTTATACCGATCCTTGGACTTTCCATCGCGTAAAAATCTATATCCTTTAATTCCTGCCATTCTGCCATCTATTACCACTCCTATATAATTCTGGCCTGACTAATATTCATCATTTTTCAGTTAAATACTTTATCTTATGTTCCCCTTACTTTCTGGCAATGTTTAAAAGTATTGTTTGGCATTTTCTCCCACACCTTCATCACATTATATACGATAGAAAATTATAAAAACAATAAGCCCCATATAAAACTTACGTAGGGTAAATCATCACGGGTTTAGCCTTTTTGAGATTGCCCTGC
>DAOWMC010000222.1 GCA_030643285.1 Methanobacteriota archaeon
TACCCACCAATTTCTTTAGCTGCCAAGCAAAACGCATGATTTGGTATGCCAGAATTGATGTGAACGCCCCCATTATCATAAACAACGTCTTTATAGTCCCTCATGTGAGCAGGCTGGGGATCTTTTCCAAGCACTGAATCATCATAAGCTGTCCCTGGTGCCTTCATCGATCGAATACCCTGACCACTAACATTTTCTGTGAATAGACCTGCCCCAATGATCCAATCGGCTTCATCCACCGCCTGATTTAGCGTTCGCTGCTTCACAAGTGTGCCAAAAACATCTGAAAAGGACTCATTTAAGGCACCGGGCTGGTCCCAGTAGATGAGTCTGGCTTCGTGCTGGGTGACCCCATGAGTCAGCTCGTGACCTATAATATCAATTGCAATGGTAAAACGATTGAATAATCTATCGGATTTTGGAAGGTCCTCGTCACCATCACCATAGACCATCTGTTCACCATTCCAAAACGCATTATCATAACCCTTCCGGTAATGTACAGTTGATTCCAAACACATACCCTTCCCATCTAAAGAATCACGGTCGTACACTTCCCCATACAATTTGTAGGTGGCTTGAGAGCCGTCATATGCCTCATCCACTGCGTTATCTCCGGTGGGAGCGTCCCCCGTTTCACGTACCTTCTGTCCGGGAAGATCTGACCCGAATTTCGCATCATAGATGATCTGCTGTTCCTTGGCCATAGCTTTTGATTTTAAAAGAGCCGTAACTTCGGCCATTGCCTGACGCTGCCCACGAAACTGCTCTGATACGGTCAATGTTTTTAATGCCCACTCTTTCTGTGCAGGGCTACCATGTTCTGTAATCTCCCTGAGCATATGGGGGGGAACAATACACTGAATATGATTAATATTGGTAGTCTTTATACCCCCACAACAACTTGTAGCCAATCCCTTAGATTTGAATTGTCTCATTGATACAACCTCCTTGTGATGATTATCCAGCTATAATTATCCTTAGGGGTTAAATAAATTTCTGCGATTTTGAGGCGGTGGGACAAATAAAGATCTATGGATTTTTAATCAAAAAGCGCATTAAAGGTATTCATTACCTTTTTTTGCCCTTTTATATTCTTCTCGCCCAAATAATAATATAAAGTTTTTTACAAAATCCATAGAAAATTGTAAAATGTATAAAAAAATTTATATATTTCTGAGCATTATTCATATTTTATGAGAAACCCGGTGAGAGTGACAATCGCACTTGATGAAGAGACGCTCCAGCTATTTGAAGAGATGAAAGAAGAGACGAACCTATCACAGAGTGAGCTTGTAAGGCGTGCTCTTAGATTTTATCATGAGCATAGATCAATCATAGGTTCTTTGGAAAATCTAGAAACATATATGGACATGCTTCCAAGTGGGGAACATATAATACTGGATCTGGATCACTGGCTTTTGTTTTTAAATCTTATCGAGTCTTCACCCAATAAGGACAAGTTCTGGGTGGACTGTAAAACAGTTGCAAACTCACATGCTGAACAGTTGTCACACAAGATTAATACACCAAAGGCGCTTTTGGAACGCCTCGAAGCATGCAATTTTTTTAAGCTCATTGAAAATTCACCTGATGAGTTTACACTCTTACTGAGTACCAATAAAACAAAAGAATGGGTCGGGCGATTGGTACAGGATTTTTCTACAGGTATGGGATTCAAAATAGATATCAGAGAGGATATTTCCAAACTCAGGGTAAAGATTTTGGGGGGCGATTGATAAGATGTCATCAAAGATCGATGAATTGGACTTAAAAATCGTTGGAGAATTGCAAGAGGATGCGAGACAGAGCTTTAAGGATATAGCAGAAAGATTGGGTGTTGCAGAAGGGACTGTTTATAACAGAGTAAATAAACTGAAAGAACTCGGTGTGATTAAACGATTTGTACCCGATATCGATTTTTCAAAGCTTGGGTATGATTTGACTGCACTTATCGGGATCGTTATTGAAGGTGGACACCTTCCCGAAATGGAAAAAAAGATTGCAAAAGATCCGAATGTTTCGGCTGTCTACGATGTTACAGGTGAATATGACGTGATGGTCGTGACAAAGTTTAAGGATCGTGCAGGGTTGGATAAGTTTATAAAGAATATATTATCGATGAAATACGTGAAAAAGACGTACACGATGGTGGCAATGAATGTCGTAAAAGAAGTGTATGGTATATGTGTTTAACAGGTTAAAAAACCAATTAACCAATCCCGATTTCCTTTATTTCAGGGGATATATCAGATTATCCGACAAACGATCCAGTATTATACTATAACATTCCCCTAATGGTGTTTTACCAGGAAATGGTTCGATATAATGTGAATAGAGATCTTAAACTTGTGAATCAGTTGAGCATTATGTAACATACCCGAGTTTAGTGAAGAGGAATATATTAGTTTGGGCTATGGCTTTTTAGTGGAAATGATGTGATTTGATAGGGTTTTGATGTGGCGGGGTGGATTTTGGTTTGGGAGATATTCGGAACAGGTGGGTTTTTGAAGGACCGGTTACACTTGCCATTAGGCCATTTATCCCTCCTTAGGCATTAATAATAGCTGAGGCAAAAAAGAGAATATGAGGTGGTAATGCAATAACCTTTACCAACATCCGTCACAACCTCCTCACCGTAAGAATTAAATACTAAGAATGAATGCATAAATACCCTATGGACAAAAATTTCCCAGGGCGTCTGGAAAGCACCAAAGATATTGTGGATATATTTGAGGTGGTAAAGGATGCAA
>DAOWMC010000049.1 GCA_030643285.1 Methanobacteriota archaeon
CCGGTACCTTTCTTTGAATCAGATTTATCCGAAATCCTTTTTTGCTTCTCAAGATTTTCCATTAAATCACCTTATAAAATGTAGACTAAGTCATTGGATAGCTCGTAGAGTTCGCTTTCTGAAATCTGCTTAAAAGGTCTGATCGATATATAAGGCTGCTTAACGGGACCTAAAACATCATATACCTTTCCAATCCTTTTCATATTCTTAGTTACTACTACAGAACCAGTAATTTTACTAACAACCTTTTTACTACTTAAATTCCCCCTCACAAGCAAATTACCGTAACTTGTTGTATGTAAAACAACGCCCAACTTTTTCACTACTTTACCTCAAATAATAACAACTATATATCTCTTAAAATTATACTATATAAAATTAACGCAAGATTGATATTATTTGATTATTTTATAAAAAATTATTCTAATGCCCCACATACCCCATTTTTAAGTTTTAAGGTACATAATGGCTTGGATTTGGATGGCCATAGACGATGGTCAAACCCCCAAATGAATTCGGGGGATCGAGAGGGCCGATCAGAGACGGTTCAATAAGAAAAACCGCCAGTTAAAACCCACATCAAAAAAGCGACTAAAAGTCCACCAAGGATTCCACCTTTGTCTGTCACTTTTCTTCCAAGTGAGATACTCATGAAAATCCCACTGATTACCCCTATGCCCAGCATAAAGATCAATAAAATCATACTTGGGTCTAAATCCATCTTCTATCACCTCATGCAAATGTTGCGCTCACTATAAACGTAATTATTATCGCAGTCAGTCCGGTTGCTGCCATTATTCCTGCCTGTTGTGCAAGCCCCGATGATCCTATTTTAACACCCAGATTGCCCTCACCGATACCACCGACACCACCAAGCGGAGACGGCCCGCAAGAAGCTGCTGCATTTACGATAAATGCGCCCATAAGTGCAGGAAGAATAACTTCTGGGGGAACCGAACCGATCCACATCCCTTCTCCTGCTTTAACAACATCAATCATTGCATTTCCGTATTTTACAACACCAGGTAGCAGAGCAACGGCAAGTATCCTGCCACAGGGCATTGGCATTATCGTGGGTATATTTGTAAGAATTATAGCAACACCTATGTATCCCAGTACAACAAAACCACCGATCTTGACTCCTGCGAGCAGATTCAAACCGTGGAGCAGAGCATCGAACCCTCCTGCAAGATCCATCGCCCCTGCCGCTAAAAAACCTGCAATCATTGCCATTATGGGGTGCAATATCACACCGGCAAGTAAATCCTGAATCTTTGCATTTCCAATCACCATTATCACCAATGCCAGACTTACAAGAATTGCCTGTATTGGAATTGGTGGTTTAACAATCAGCGCAGTGGATAAAACTGCCAAAAATATTACGAGGGATAAATAACCTCGTTTCAACCTCTTATCCAGTTCTTTAAAAGGTACTGGTTTTTCTGTTTGGCCTCCTTCTTCACTCACTACCCTCACCTCCAGGGAATAACGGTGTAATGTACTTCATCATCAGAGCACATACACTTGTAGCTAATATGATACCTGTCGCCTGTGGAGCTCCAAGAGAGCCTATGGCAAAACGACCCATCCCCTCTCCTATCGTTCCAATTCCACCAAGCGGAGATGGTCCACAAGAAGCCGCTGCATTAACAATAAAGGCAAAGACTATAACACCTGTCAGCCTTGCATCTCCCATCTCTTTAGCAAGTCTAAGTCCAAAGAGGATTGCTGCGGGCATAAGTGCTGCTGCAAGTATCCTGCCACAGGGCATTGCAATAATCGTTGGGATATTTACAAGAAACATGGATGTGCCAACAAACCCTAAAGGCGTTTCTCTCATCCGGTCCAATAGATCACTCATTGCCTCAAATGCCCCTGCTGCCTCCAAAGCACCGGCAACGAAGAATCCCGCAACCAGGGCGGTTATCGGATGAATGACAATCTTTCCGGATAACTCCGATGGACCAAAGGCTGAAAAATCACTTGAAATCTGATGTCCGACGAACCCTATGATCATTATCACAATAGCGGTTACAAAAAGCGCAGTCTGTATCGGAAGTTTATTCTGAGGTATTACACCCATTAATGATCCCAAAATTACACCAAAGAATATTGCAAGGGAAATGTATCCTATTATCAAAGCAGTAGCTACCATTTAATTCCTCCACATAAGCGGATGTACCTGATACTCGCCATTAATCTTGTTTATAGCCACCTTTGTGCCTATCCTGAACTTTTCCATACAGATTGTACACGGACTTGTGATTGCTTCAATTTCTTGCCCATCATCTAACATTACTTTAACCCCCACACTCAGCCTACCTTTTTTCTCTTTAAGCTCGGTTGTATCTATCACCCTGTCTGTCATATCCCCACATTTTCCAAGGCAAATCGCCACACTGTCAAAATCAACAATACGGCCTTTGGCCTGTGGAAACATAGAAAGCTTTAGTTGGAATATAAAAAGCGGTAAACATGCAATTAGCATAAGCCAGTAAACAGTCATCATAGTTAGTTCCATCAAAATCACTCCATTCCTATTTTTTTAGCAGTATCTTCAAAGTCATTAAATGATAATGCGACAAACATTGGTAGTGCCATTACTGCTAAACCCATATTGTATTTTTTTTGACTATCATCCAGGTGGAGCTCACAGAATGGGCATGTGGCAATAAGCAGATCGGCCTCACATTCTTTTGCACTTTTTACCTTATTTTCGGCAATCTTATATGCCAGATCAACCTGTGATGCCCGTACACCTCCACCGGCGCCACAGCAGTTCTCCGCACCTTCCATGTGCACATACTTCATCTTTGGAAATGCCGAAATTACAGTTGAGAAGAGCTCATCACAGTCGATTCCCATCCCCCTGTTCATATGACATGGGAAGTGAGCAGTTGCAACCTTTCCAAAATCTTTCATCTTTTCAGGATCGTAAAGTTTTCCTTCCTTTGCAAGTGCAAAAAGAATCTCATCTATGTGAACAACTTCGATCCCCATTTCTTCCCCACCCTCTTTTAGCATACTTCCACATCCGGGGCAGGCGGTTATAATTGTATCGGCCCCTGACCTCAACGTAGCGTGCAAAACCTTATCTCTTGATTTTATCCCGAGTTTATAATTGCCAGACCTCATCACAGGTGCACCGCAACAACCGACACGGGGCAAAACATCATACGAAATCTCGTACTTTTCCAATAAAAAACGAGTGGCAAACCTTAATGCAACCATTCGCCGGGACATTGTGCAACCCTCAAAAAAAATTGCTCCTTGAAATTCTTCTAAACCCATCAACGTAACCTCAAATAATCTACGATTCTGATGCTGACTCTATTTTTTCTTCAACTATATTTAATTCCACTCCAATTCGTTTTCCATAACCAACCAGCTGTTTCTTTATATCATCTGCCTGAGAAGCCATTGTGGGGATAGCCATATTCTCAGAGTATGGGTTGCCATATTTTGCCACCCGGTCTATTATCCTTTTATGTCCTTTTAGCTGCCCCATTTTGCTTTGCGCAAGTGAATTTCTAAAATAAACCATTGTCTGTTCAACGTTTAATCCTCTCGGGCATGCAATAGCACAACTCATGCATGATGTACAAGAATATAACCCTCCGTCCTCGGCTCTTTTTCTATGATCAACCCTTGCAGTTTTCATTATCCCATGGGGACCCATGTAATCCATTCCCTTTGCCTCTCTAACCGGACAAACCGCCACACATTGCTGACAATCCATGCATAAAATTGACTCACCAAACCCCCTGCCAGAAGCGAATATCATTATGTATATGGGTACACATGCCAGAACCACACTCACTGCTGAAAAGACTCCTTGAGTACTCCATAGCGTAAAAGACATCTTTTTTCTCCTCCACTAATCCTACAATAATTGTTAACTTAAGCCTTTCTAATTTCCTTTAACATCTCCAGATATGACTCCCTTATCACATCACCTTTCTTGAAACCAAGCGATGGTAATACCTCAAATATCTTCTTTTTTTCGGAATCGAAATCTTTTCCTTCCACGGTAATCTCAAGCTCCATGAATTTACCAAGCCACTTAACATCATCCAGCGATACATAAATATCTTTCAGTTTGTAGTCTTTTCTTGTTTTAATAACTCCACCAGAGGCTATAAAACCCAATTCTTTAAGTATTTCATCAGCCTTTTTTGCGTTATCGATTTTTATCTCAATTTCTTTTCTTGTTTTACTCTCAAAATCAATCTTTGGGCCTTTGTAGGTTAGTATATCCACACTACCGTCTTTTCTGTCAAGGCATCGTACCCTCAGGGCTTCATCACTTTTTGAAAAGTCTCTGTGTGGGGCATTATAATATGTATCGGTGTGAGCCTCCACCCCCAAAAACTCCGCACCCGCCTCGCCTAATCTTTTTTCAATATCTGTATCTGAGTCCGTATCCGGAATTCTTACCTTGATTTCTACTTCAATCATCGTCTGAATCTCTCTAAAAATTTGAGTATTGCGTCCCGGATTTTATCTAATATTGATTTTGAAGGGGGTAGATCATCGACTACTTGAACTGTTTCAGGATACACGGTGTTTTCTTCAATAGAATTTTTCTCAGACTCAAAAATTCCATTTTCGATCTTCTGGTTGATCTTTTCGATGAACCCATCCGGATCTGTGTCTATTTTAATTTCATCAAGATAGAAATGACCACTTCCAATCAACCCGAATAGCTTATCCACGCGGTATGGCAGTTCATCTATATCCTCGCAAAATCTGATCAAATCTTTGAAAATATCATAATCCGAATCCGAATCACTTATGCCTGTCCCCTCAAATATCTTTTTTGTGTGGGTATCGGGTTTTATAAACTTGGGATAGCCATTTTCTTTAAGGAAATCACAGGCCAGAATAAATCCCAGTCCGAATATTTCCTTTTCAAGTAAAAGCGGAAGAGCAACACGAGTATACTCATTCAGGTAGAACTGTGAAACAAATTTATCGAATTCTTCAAGGTTGGAAAATCGGGAAAAAAAATCAGATGATGAAATAATCGACTTACAAAAGATTACCCAGTAGCTTCGGGGATTATCAATCTCCATTCGCCCGGGGGGATCGTAGTTATTTTTGATTGTGTTAAACAGTTCTTCCCAATCACCATCGTACCTTTCAACAATTCGTTTTGGACTAAAATCTTCAAGGTATGGCCTTATATTTTCAATGGGACCAATTGTATTTTTCATGTTTCGCTTATTCGATATAGAAACTAACATCTCGGTATAAAGATCAAGAAATGATTCTGGTTTTGTGTTTTCCCAGTCGTTAAGATGTCTTGAAATTACATTATCATCAATACCCTCAAATGAACGTAGATACCTGAAAGCTTCATCAAATATTTTTTTATATATTTCGTTACCTGTCATCACACCCTCGTTATCTAAAGACTCAACAGAATATAACAAGGTATATAGATTAATACGTTTATAAAATTACCCATAAAAATTTTGCTAACAAAAGGTGGATTGCACGTGGAATTCTATAAAAATTTCTTTTCGGATTACAAGGATGGGCTTTCAAAAATTGAAGTCTGTGACGTTACACTAAGAGATGGTGAACAGACGCCAGGGGTATCATTCACAAGGGAAGAAAAAATTGATATTGCCCGAAAACTTGATGAGGTTGGTGTGGATGTTATTGAGGCTGGTTTTCCAATCGTATCCAAAGAAGAGGCAAAGATCGTTAGAGAAATTGCAAATCTGGGTCTTTGTGCAAAAACATGTGCACTTTCAAGGGCAACCAAATGTGACATAGATTGCGTCGCATCCTGTGATATAAACATCGTCGCCATCGTATTCGGAACATCGGATATTCATCTAAAGTATAAATATAAGGCTACAAGGCAGGAAGCAATCGAAAAAGCCACATCTGCCCTGGATTATGCAAAAGAATATGGTTTAACTGTTAGATTTGCGGCTGAAGATGCAACACGCACGGATCTTGACTTTCTAAAAGAATATTTTTTAGCCGGTGAGAAACACGGTGCCGATATGTTCAGTATTGCAGATACGGTCGGCATATTATCCCCTGATGCCATGCGTTTTTTGGTCGAAGAGATTAAAAAAGTATCCGATGTTCCAATTTGTATTCATTGCCATGATGATCTTGGGATGGCACTTGCAAATACACTTTCAGGGGCACAAGCAGGGGCAAAACAGCTCCATGCAACGGTAAACGGAATCGGTGAGCGGGCGGGAAATACGCCTCTTGAAGAGTTACTTACCGCATTATACGTGCAGTACGGTGTTAATAGCTATGACTTAACCCTTATACATGAGCTATCTGAAATGGTAAAAAACTATTCTGGAATTGATATTTCAAAAAACAAGGCGGTGGTGGGTAGACATGCATTTGCACACGAATCGGGAATACATGTTGCAGCGGTCTTAGAGGAACCCATGACATATGAGCCGTTTTCGCCTGAATTAGTCGGTTCTGAAAGAGAATTTGTCCTGGGAAAACATACGGGAAAAAAAGGGCTTCGATATATGCTCGAAAAAGAGGGTCATGATATAGGGGACATGGAACTGGACTCTATTTTAGAAAATATCAAAAATAAAGCTTCAGTTAACAAATTTATATCCCAAAAAGAGCTTAAAAGCCTTGTATTCGAGAAAATATAGGGTATAGTAATGTGTGGTCTGCAACATGAAACAATATAACTCGAAAGTTATAAGTATAAATAATCACAAACAATCATAAAGTATGTTTATAAGTTATAAGAAGGAGGTGATTTGATGGCAGGGTTTCCCGGAGCTTCTGGTCTGCCAACTATGCCTTCCACACCAGGAATACCTCAAATGGGAGGTGGCGCAGGCGGTTTTGACATTGGACAAAATCAGCTTCAGATGGTTGGAATGGTAATAGATATGCTGATTAATACAGCAGATGAAAAATATAGAGAATCATTAAGAGGAGTACATGGAAAAACGATACAACTCGATTTTGGTGATATGGGTTGTATGTTAATGAGGGTAGACGGAAACAAGATAATTACATCTTATGGGAGAATTAAAAACCCTTCGACTTGGGTCCTGATTAAGAAAGAACCTAACGAGCTGCTGGAGCTGATGTCTCCTGTTTTGGCCCCTATTTTGGGACCTGTGGTGCCATTAGCCATGCCGCTTCTATTAGAAGGAATAACAATCAGAAAGATCCTAAAACTGGTTGTGGGGATAATACCCGCCCTCCCAGGCTTCATACCTACCGTAAAGATGATAGGTGGGGGTCTTCTTAAGCGAACTGTAGTTATAAAAGGAGCTATCAGTCCCCTTTTACCAATTGTAGAAGTTATTCTGATACCGTTTTTGACTGGTGAAGAAGATCCTGATTGGATGCAACGAAAAGCTGATGATATGAAAGCGTTTGACTCAGGGCCGCCTCCTGGATGGGGTATATAGATATAATATAGGTGAAATGAAATGCCGTGTACGTATTTAGGAAGAGAACCAATGAGATGCACACTAAAAAGCGGTGGTGTAGAACAGTACGAAAACAACAAAGAAATTTGTGAAAGCGACAAATTTTCGAAGTGTCCCTGGATAAAACAATGCTTGTCCAAAGAGGAATACATGCGTTTTTCGATGATGTGGGGCTTCTTTAAGTAGCCACATCATAATTTCTTTTTTTTATTTTTATAGCTGATGTAAAAAAACTA